>DYLM01000079.1 GCA_020722095.1 Chloroherpeton thalassium | reverse complement strand
TCTCCAGAATGGATCGCCGACAAGTCGGGAAAGGAAGGGCGCAGGGGGTGAGGACTATATTAAAATTGATTTGTTTGAAAATTTTAAAATAAACAAAATAAGCCAAAAGCAACATCTCCAGTGTGGATTTGGGAAAGGGCTTAAGGAAAAAATATGGTTTCATTATATGTAATTATGGCTGCTGTGGCAACGATCGCCATCGTCATTCTGACTATTTATTTAGTTGTTTTTATCTCGAAGGCAACTAATTTAATTCAAGAAGTGCAAGTAAGTTTTAAGGAACAATCCAAGCAAATTAAGTTGCTTGTTGATAAGACTGATGAATTAATTATCGACGTCAACAAATTTGTAAATACTGCATCGGAAAGTTTAGAGAAAGTAAACACAATGTCGGATCAAATATCTGGTTTGGTAAATAAAGTAAATTCAAAGACTGGAAATTTGATGTCTGCTGTGGACGAAATTGCCGTTAGCGCCCGCGAAACATACTTTGCAATCGAAAAGCCAATCAAGGCAATATCAAGTTTTATAAACGGTATTTCTGATAATATTGCATTTGTAAAATCACTTTTTCCGTCAAAGAAAAAAGTATAAATGCTTTGCTAATTATTTTATAAAATTACTACGATATTCCATTTTAAGCATACGGTACGTCTTGTTGTATGTCGAAAAAATATCGATAATATTAATTCCGACTGTGAAATCTGACGAAATTGAATAACGAATCGCAAGGTTAGTTATTCCTTTTTTTATCTCAAACTTTGGGTTGTTATTGCCCGCAAAATCATATTCCAAATTTATACTTGCATATTTGGAAATAGTTTGCTCAAATCCAAAGTAACTGCTAATCCTATCAAATTGTTTATTGATGGAAACAGGATAATTTGCTCCAAGATGCAAACTTAAATATCCCAAATCCCACTTGAAAGCCTTGCTTGCAGCAAAATATAATCCGGTCGGCAGAAATTCATTTTGATCCAGTGCGGGAATATATTCACCTTTGCCTTGTAAATCAATTCCAACTGTTAATGCTGGATAGTATTTATGTTCGTTCAAAATTCTATATCTTGCAATAAATCCCAGCAAATCAGAGATTTCAATTTGCTTATTACCAAGCAAATTTTCTATGTTAAAGCCATATCCAACAACAAAATTCTTTTGCAAAAAATACTCACCCGAGATATTAATATTATTATTACCTGCAAAATGCAACTTAATTAATTCACCATTCGTAATAATTCCTGCAGTGGGTTGATTCACAAGTTCTAATGTCTCTGATGTAAAAAGCGAGCCTGCATTGCCTGCCGATGAGGGTTGAATACTGACAAAAATAATCAAACTTATGTAGAAAGGAAAATGTTTGAAAATTGAATAAGAAAACAATAAATTGAAATATGTTAAAAAATGCTTGGATTTATTCAACAAAAACATAATTCCCCCAATTTTGTTGTATCAAAAATTCAAAATTAAGTATAATTCTCCGAAATTTATAATTCAAAATTAATTTTATAATTTAATATTAATTATGTAAGAAAAATAGGAAAAAATTTTTGATTTTTTATTAAAACATAACCGAAAATAAACGAAAATTTTATAATTTGCAATTTTATATTAACAAATATTGTTTTTTTATGAGGATATTAATTTTCCTTGTTGTATTGTTGTTTGTTACTTCTTGTAACTCCACTAAAAATAACAACATAGATAAAAATGAAGGCGAAACTCTTTTTTTAATGGACAGAGATAGCCTGTTTGTTTATTACATTTTTGAAACAGAAGCAACCAAAAAAAATAACTACGAAAGCGTTGAATTAAATTTGTATAATAAAATTAACAATGAATTGTTGCTAAATAACAAGTTGGACTTAATTTTTGAGAATTTATTCCAAACAAACAAAGATAAAGTCAAATCCATCAAGATATTTTATGCTGGATTTTCAAATCAAGATTTGAAAGGAATAAATTATGATGAAATAAATGCACAATTCTCGCTAAAAATCAACGGTAAGAATAAGAAATTTACCACAACTCCACAAAAATACGAGTCAATTTCTGAAGCAACTAAATTCTTGCGTATTTTTCCTGGAGTAGTGGAAATATCCCCAAACACATTGGAACTTCAAGTATTTGCAATCAGAACAATGCCACGCTCGGGAGAATATTTGCCTTCGAGCGAGCATTTAAGAATATTTATGCAAGATGTTGAACAAAAAACATTTTTCAATTCAAGCAAAGAACGCGACTTTTTACAAGCCTTGTTCCCAGTTGAACCTGTAAATGTTGGCAATCATTTTTTATATAAGACTAATATTCAATTACCAAAAAATTACATTTTGAATGGTATGAATAAAATTACTTACACAATTCCATCTAAACCAACAACTTATCAATTACAAACAAATTACTGGAAAAAATAAATGGACTACGAAAAGTATATGAAGCGAGCGTTAGAGCTTGCATATCTCGGCACGGGCAACACAAGTCCAAATCCACGCGTTGGAGCTGTGATTGTGGATCCACACGGAAATATTATTGGCGAAGGTTATCATAAATCCTATGGTGGACCTCACGCAGAAATTGTTGCGATTAAATCCACTAAATTGAAAAATTTCGCAGGACATACTTTAGTAGTTACCCTTGAGCCTTGCAATCATACTGGCAAAACTCCTCCTTGCTCTGAAGCAATAATTAATGGCAAATTTGAGCGTGTTGTAATTGGTGCAATGGACGACAATCCCAACGTTCAGGGCGGTGGTGCAGCTCGTTTGCAAGAAGCGGGAATTGAAGTTATTACCGGCGTACTCGAGCAAGAATGCAAGCATATAAATCGTCATTATTTTAAGTTTGTGAATACCCAAAAGCCATATATTATTCTTAAAGCAGCCCAGTCGCTTGATGGAAATATTGCACTCAAAAATGGTCAGTCCAAGTGGATAACAAGCGAAGAATCTCGGCTATTTGTGCAACGTCTTCGTTGCGAAGCTGATGGAGTGCTTGTGGGACGCAATACAATTTTGATTGATAATCCACAATTAAATGTGCGAGATTATGATTTTCCAAGTCCTAAAAAAATCATTCTTGATCCCGAATTGTCTTTGCCACTCGACTTAAACATTTTTAAAGATACAGATCGAGGCAAAATAATTATATTTTGTTTGAAAAAGTCAGTTAAGTCACGCAAGGCAAATACTTTATCTTTAGCAGGAATTAAAATTGAGCCAATTGAAGATAATAATACAGGTCTTTTGGATTTGAACTCAATTTTAGATGTATTATCTTCAAAATACCTTATGACTTCAATTTTAATCGAAGGCGGTTCTCAAATTTTCTCATCATTTATTGAAAATGGTTTGGTTGATGAATTACATCTGTTTATTGCTCCAAAAATTTTAGGTTCAGGAATACAATCATTTGGGCATATTAGCTTATCTTCTATCGCCAAGTCGCCAGAAATTGAAATTGAATCGATTGACAAAATAGGACCCGACATCCACATTGTTGGTAAATTAGTTAAAAAGTAAATTATTTTTTGTGCGAATTTTATTTCAGGGTTGTGGATTGGTATTTGTAGTGATAAATAAAATTTGGTTCCATTTGTAGTAATTTTATGTTTGGTGGTAGGTCTATTTGTGGAAATAATATTCCTGTAGTGTCATTTATTATATCATTATATTCCAAATATACCTTGATATTGTTAATATCCAAATTTGCAATTTCTTCCACTCCACCCGATAGAATTATATTCACTCGCTTGGGATTGATTTGATTGCTTCCGCTAATTTCACCGCCAATAACTCGTAGTGGAATTTGATTGAGTGTTATCGAACATTCCTGCTGAATTTTTGCAGAGAAAAGCACGCTTTTTGGCTTTATTTTGATTGATTGATTGAACGAGTCCAATACATTTATTCTGCCTGAAATATTTTTGTACACATCAGTAATTTCACGAGTTTCAGTTGACAAATATTGAAATTTATCGATTGTTTCGGAAAAACCTTTTATTTCTGCAATATTTGGCTTAATCTCGATATCGCCAACAATCTGAAATCCCGGACGCGTTGCAATACTAATAGCCGACTTGATTTCTACTTGTTTTTTGTCGATTTTTGCTAATTTAAGTATAACAAAATCAGGCACAATACTCTTGATTTCCGCTTGCTCCATAGAGTTTATACCTTGAGCCAATTTGGTGTAGGGCACTTCAACTTTCTCGATATTACTTGGTTGCCGAGAAATATCAATCAAACATCTGATATTTTTATTAAAATACTTGATTGTAAGCAAGTCCCAACCTCGTCCTTTAATTTCAACTGTGGCTCTCTTGGGTACTTCGGATTCGACTGCTTGGTCTTCATTAGTAATAAGCTGAACAGGTATATCCACATAAGTATTATAATCGCCATTCAAACTAACATAAAGCCAGAGCGAAATGGCGACTATAAACGAAATCACTATACCACGCGAACGAATTTGCTCGGCAAATTGCTTCCACGTGAATATCGATTTAGAACCAGAAGTAGGATACTCGGGCAAAGATACCTCGTTTAGTGTGATAACCAATACCGGCAATCAATTGGTCGGCAAAAGCATAATCCACTCCACCACCAAAAGCTAATCCGCTACTATTATAATATTTCCAATAATATCTATTGCCATTTGTGTAATTCTTGGCTAAAACTGTGTCTTGTTGGGAATAAACTCCAACATTTGCAAATAAACCAATTTGCTCATTCAAATCATAATGCAAACCTAAATCTGCGGTCAATATTATTGCTGGATAACGCAATTCTTCGTATCCACTTGGCAATGGTTGAGATGGATTTATGCCTGTTGATGGATCGTATTGGGAATAATTCGGAATGTCTTTTGCAAATCCAGCAAGACCTACACTCAAACTTGCAAACCAATAGCGGAAGCCAACTCCGGCTGACAATCCGCCTTCTCCTCCATAGCCAAGATCGAACATCATTGCCTTGAAAACTGCATCTTCGTCTTCTGGTGCAGCAGTTTCAGGTTGTGCAATTGCAATTTGGTTAAAAGAAAAAGCAATTAGCAATAGAAATAAGATTTTTTTCATAACTTCACTCTTTTTTATACAAACTAAAAACAAATTTAAGGTAATATTATTTATTCTTTAAATTTATAAATAGCAAATTACAAAAAAATATCAAATTATCAAGGATTTCGGCTTTCCAATTTCTTAAATTCTTTGTCAAATGTGGTTTCGATGGAGCGGCTCATCATAGTGCCGAATACCGATAATTCGATATCTAACTCAATTTCGTAATCAATCAACTTGATATAACCCGCTCCAATAGTCGAATCAATATATAAGTTGTAATCTTGCCATTCTACTCTTTTTACAAATTGCTTGAGCAATTCGTGCGGCAAAATATTGACGGAAATCCAATTTTTCATTTCCATTGCTGTGTATGCAGTCTTAAATTTTTTTTGTAATCTTCCCATAATGTATTATTTTTTATTTTTTTATTGAATATAAATCATCTTATATTTTGCTATGTATTTGTATTTTAATCGTTTATGATTATATAATCACAAGATTTATTAAAAATAATTAATTTGCTTATATCTAAAGTTTTCATAATTTTGTATTTATAATTTCAACAATTTCAAAATTAAATAACTTTTACATAAAATGAAAACGGTTAACGAAAAAATTTCAGAATTAAGGGAAATGAAATCCAAATACTCGTCAAGTGCCAATCAAGAAAAAATTCAAAAGCAGCATTCCGAAGGCAAGCTAACTGCTCGCGAAAGATTAGAAAAATTATACGATAATGGCTTTTATCAGGATATTTACAATTTAGTAGAACGCTCCACAACTGGCTATGGAATGACCGATAAGGAAGTTGCAGGCGATGGTGTGGTTGATGCTCTTGGTGCTGTTGATGGCAGGTTAGTTTTTGCAGTTTCGCAAGATTTTACCCAAATGGGTGGCAGTGTGGGCAAAATGCATGCTTGGAAATTCTGCGAAATGATGCGTAAAGCATTAAAAAACGGCACTCCATTTGTTTCGATTAATGATAGTGGCGGAGCAAGAATCCAAGAACCTATTGATTCTTTGAATGGTTATGGCGAAATCTTTTACCATAATACTTTACTTTCGGGGGTTGTTCCTCAAATAGCCGTAATTGCTGGTCCTTGTGCTGGTGGTGCTGCATATTCTCCAGCCTTGATGGACTTCATTATTATGGTAAAGAATACCGGAAAAATGTTTATTGCAGGTCCGCAAGTTATCAAAGAAGCTACAGGCGAAATCATTTCTGCCGAAGAACTTGGCGGGGCTTTGGCTCAGGCAACTTATAGCGGCAATGTGCATTTTGTAGCCGAAGATGACTACCATGCAATGCAATTAACTCGTCAATTATTATCTTATTTGCCATCTAATAATACACAAAATCCACCGAAAATTGGCGATAGTTCAATTGATATTAGCGAAATTCCAATATTAAATAGCATTATTCCAGACGATCCACGCGAACCTTATGATATGATGCAAATATTATTGAATGCTTTCGACCCAAATTCAATTTTGGAGGTTCAAGCACATTTTGCACCAAATATTATTTGCGCGTTTGCTCGTTTGAACGGCAGAGTTGTGGGAGTTGTAGCCAATCAACCAATGCACAAATTTGGTTCGATTGATATTGATGCTTCTGACAAAAGCTCTCGTTTTGTGCGTTTTTGCAATGCCTTCAATATTCCTATTATCACTTTTGTAGATGTACCAGGATTTTTGCCCGGTATCGAACAAGAATTTGGCGGAATAATTCGCCACGGAGCTAAAATGTTATTCTCGTTTTCGGCTTGTACAGTTCCAAAAATTTCTATCGTAGTTCGCAAAGCTTATGGTGGAGCATATTTGGCAATGAATGCCAGAAGTTTGGGTGCTGACCGCGTTGCCGCATTGCCAACTGCCGAAATAGCAGTGATGGGAGCAGACGGAGCAATTTCGGTATTATTCAAAAATGATATTAAAAAAGCAGAAGATCCAAAGAAATTCCGTGCAGATTTAGTTGAAAAATATCGTATTGATTTTGCTTCACCTTATCCTGCTGCTAAATCAGGTTTGGTTGATGATGTTATCGAACCAGCTCAAATTCGACAATATTTATCTGTCTGCTTAGAATCATTAATTAATAAAACAGAATTACGTCCACATAAAAAGCACGGCTTAATTCCAATGTAGGAGGATATTATTATGTTTTATAAAATGTTTATGAAAATTAAAAATAAAGAATATCAAGTAGAAATCGAAGATATATCTGATCGAATAGCGGTTGGTCAAGAGAGCTACAGCAAAGGAGTAGCAAACAAATTTTCCAAACCAGTAAAGCCAAAGACAAAGGATAAATAGGAGTAAATTATGAATATGTCGAATTTATATGAAGCATTTCTGCTGGTTTTTATTGGACTTTCGGGGGTTTTTCTTGTTCTTGGCTTTTTTTATGCTTTGTTAATTGCAATAAATAAAGTCTCACAATACTTTAATAAACGCAAAGTTGATAAAAAGTTAAAAGCAAAGCCTGTGGCAACTTCAAGCATACCCAATAACGAAATTGACCCCGAAATCGTAGCTGTTATCGCTTCTGCGATTTTAGTAACTCTCAAAACAAAAGTAAAAATTAAGAGCATCAAATTTTTAACTTCATCAGATGATACATCTTGGTCAAGAATTGGCAGATTATCACTGATTGAGTCGCATAATATTAACGTAAAATAAAATTTATTAAAAAGAAATTTATAGGAATTAAATAAATGAAAAAACTATTAGTTACAGTAAATGGGACTACTTACGAAGTAGAAGTAGAAATAATTGAAGAAGATAGCGAAAGTGAAATGCCCATTCCACAAGCATATCAACCTACGACTGCTGTAATGCCTCAAATGCCACCCAAACCAACTTTTAGTCAAACTCAAACAACAATGACTGATAAGATATTACGGGCGCCGATGAATGGCAAAGTAATTGGCGTTAAAGTGCAAGTTAATGAGAATGTTAAATCAGGGCAAGTAGTTATTGAATTAGAAGCTATGAAGATGAAATCCAATATTTATGCACCAGGAGACGGGCAGATAAAGGCAATTTTTGTTAATTCTGGTGATTCGGTTGAAAGTGGTCAGAACTTATTAGAGTATATGTAGGAGAAAATTTCTATGTCAATTTTCGACTATTTTGGCAAATTCTTTGCAGGTATGGGCTTTTGGCACATAGGAATCGGGCAAGTAGTGATGATTATTATTGCTATTGTTCTAATGTACCTTGCAATCAAAAAGAATTTCGAACCATTATTACTATTGCCAATCGGACTTGGAGCATTTCTAATTAATTTGCCAGGGAATGGTTTGATGGACTTGCCTGTAATAAATTATGTGAATAATCTGCCGGTGTTCGAGCAAACAGGAGGCTTATTCTACTGGATTTCACACGGAGTTACATTAGAGATATTTCCACCGCTAATTTTCCTTGGAATTGGAGCAATGACTGATTTTGGACCTTTGCTTGGCAATCCAAAAACATTTTTACTTGGTGCGGCAGCTCAATTTGGTGTTTTTACAGCATTAGTATTAGCTGTGATGCTCGGCTTTAATTTGAACGAAGCAGCAGCCATTGGTATAATCGGTGGAGCAGACGGACCAACAGCAATATTCTTAACTTTGAAATTAGCTCCTCACTTATTAGGAGCAATTGCGGTAGCAGCTTATTCATATATGGCACTTGTTCCATTGATACAACCACCAATTATGAAGCTAATGACAACGGAAAAAGAACGTCAAGTTGTGATGGCACCACCCAAGGCAGTTTCCAGACGAGTGAAAATTATCTTTCCAATATTCGTAATGCTATTTGGTGTGTTGATTGTTCCACCAGCAGCTCCACTTATCGGTATGCTTATGGCAGGCAATTTAATGCGTGAATCTGGAGTAGTGGAGCGTTTAACTAATATGGCTCAGAATGAATTGATTAATATTATCACATTCTTCCTTGGGGTTTCAGTTGGCTTAACTATGACGGCAGAATCATTTTTACGATTAGAAACAATTAAGATTATCGTTCTTGGTGTTTTTGCATTTGGATTATCAACAGTTGGCGGCTTGCTTTTAGGTAAGATTATGTATAAATTATCAGGTGGAAAGATTAACCCACTTATTGGTTCTGCTGGAGTTTCGGCTGTACCAATGGCAGCAAGAGTAGCTCATAATGTTGGGCAAGAAGCAAATCCAAACAATTACTTGCTAATGCATGCAATGGGACCAAACGTTGCCGGCGTTATCGGTTCTGCTGTAGCTGCAGGTATTTTAATTGCAATCTTAGGATAAAATTATACTAAGATAAATAGGCTGTCTCATAAGTCAGCTTTACTGTCATTCCCACGAAAGTGGGAATCCATAGGTGGCTGTCTCATAAGTCAGCTTTTACAAAACAATTTCCATCAATCAAGATATGG
>DYLM01000078.1 GCA_020722095.1 Chloroherpeton thalassium | reverse complement strand
GACGAGTCTCTTGGAATTGTTGACGAGTCTCTTGGAATTGTTGACGAGTCTCTTGAAACATTGACCAAACTTTATCAAAGTCTAATTTTTCTGTTTTTATTTCTGTTGCCATAATTGTTTTTAATCAATTATTCAATATTCTTAAAAACACTATTTTGAGAAAAATATTGTATTCATATAACAAAAGAGGCTGTAATTTCAGGCAGCCTCAAATTGTATAATTCTCAAAGTTCTTGATTACTCCTTTTAAATCATCATAAGAATATCTTTCTACCACATCGTCTTGGATAAATACGGTCAAATTTGCACCATCCCAATCCCAATCATCATAAGGTTCTGTTGTGGAAGCAAGCCACATTTGTATTAAATCCAATTGTCTTTGTAATTCTTCTAAAATCATAAAAATTATTTTTTTATAAAATTTCCCTCTTATAAGCTTTATTCTATAAGAGGGAATTATTTATTTTATAAACGTAGTTCTAAAAAATTATTTTAACTCAAATGTTTTTTTTAGAATGCCACGCCAATTGTAAAGCGATTAACTAATCCAAGATTGATTGTTGGATTGATTGAATAATCAAACTTTCCTTGCACTTCACCTAATTCATAGTTAATGCCAATACCACCGGCAAAGCCAAATTCATCTTGATTGAATTGGTAGCCCGCACGCAATGCAACTAAATCGCTCCACTTATATTCTGCCCCCAACGAGAATTGCTCGCTTACATCAGAAAATGTAGTGAAATCTGCTGCAACTAATACTGAATGCTCATCTGCTTTAAACACTTCCGAGGACACGCCAGCACGGAAAACTAATGGGTATGAATATGGATACGCAAGCATAGTCATATCTACTGGAGCAGCATCAGCCGCCTCATTTATCTTTTTTGCAGTTCTTAAACTTTGTCCTTCGTAAGATGTTTCTGTACCAAGATTGTGCATCGAGAATGCAATCTTGATTCCATAAATTCCAGTATTATATAAAGTTCCAATATCAAATGCAAAACCATTGCTCGATACATTATAAATTGAATTATTAATATATTTAGCAGTAATACCAAATGAGAATTGGTCGGTTAAATAGCCCGAAAAAGTCAAACCAGCAGATAAGTCTGCTACTTTATAATCAGCAGATAAACCTTCAGGATTGGCAGTAGTTGTGATTTGTATATCATCACTCGAGAATGAAATTGCATGCACAGCAACTGAAAAATCATTACCTATTGGAAGTGAGGCTGCCGCAAAGCTATGCGAATATGATGCAAACCATTGCAAGTATGAAAATTCAGCAGAAATTCCTTTGATGTCTGCGATACCTGCTGGATTCCAGTAAATTGCACTCAAATCATTAGTGATTGAGCCACCAGCTCCGCCCATACCTACTGCTCGTGCTCCGATTGGTATTTTTAGAAATTGTCCGCCAGCTGTTGCCACTTTAATAGCTTCGCCTTTGGAAGAAGCATCAAGATTTTCACCAACAGCAAATACCGAGTTGATGGAGAAAATGAATGCTAATGCGATTACACTTGTTAATTTTAATATCTTCATTTTTTATCTCTCTTGTTTATTCTGAAATTATTCTAAATCCACCAACAACAACCGAAAAGTTTCTGATTGTTTCTGCACCATCTGCACTCTTAATGTGAGCAACAAAGGCTTGGCTTTGCACTCTTTGTCCATTGAATGAGAGTAAGTCCCAAACTTCAACTGCAACTTGTCCCTGTTTTGTATTGTCTATGTCTTTGTGTTGCAATGTCTTAACCAATTCACCATTAACTGTATAGATGCTAATTGTGCATTCTTTTGGTAATTTAGTGAAATAGATGCTTGCATCATAAGGTGATTTTTGTCCATCGTGAGTGATGAAATATGGATTTGGCACTACTTTAATTCCGTCCAATAACTTATCTGTAAATTCACCATTATTTCCTTTTGGATTATTTACACGGAATTTTACTTTTGCTCCTGGCATCGGAAGACCCAAAGCACCACCAAAACTTCTTACTGTAATCTTGTCGCCAACTTGGAAGTCTGGACCATTGCCTGGTACATAATTTTCTGATGGTATTGGATCCCACAATTTAGAAGAAGAATTAGTCCTACCCATATTGGCATAATCTAATGCAAATTGAACGCCACCAATATTCAATGTATGTGTAAAGAAGATTGTGTGTGCTCCATCTTTGGATTTGCCAGTTAGAAAATACTTGTTTTGTTGTGCCAATGAAGAAGTTGTTGCTTCAGCATCATTAAATGGAGCAAAATTTGCTCTCGATATTTCTCTTTTTATAACTAATGCATTTTCATTATATCTTGCAGGTTCTTTGTCAAGATCAACCCAGCCAAAAGGAACTAAATTAAACTTGCCAATAAATTCATTTGTTCTTGGATTTAATCTATCAACTCCACCATAGCCTAAACTTAATGGTGATGGTACATATAATGCTGGGAAATCATCTTTGAAATTTGGATTAGCTGGAACATACAAAGGTAGATCAATTGCAGGAACAGCTGTTGGATAATGCACTTCTACAGAATCAACTTCGTTTTCAGAAATTCTTTTGAATGTTGTTTTATTCGTTACTTTCATAGTTAAATAATCACATTCAAATTCAGCATCAGATTTTGTAGCACCTGTTCCCCATTGAACGTTCAATGTTTCTCTTCCACCTGGTAAAAATTCAACTTCATACACACCAGGTCCGTTATTGAATGAACCATCAACGATATAGAAAGGACTTATTGAATAATCAACGCCTACGGGTTGAGTGGTGAATATTTTGTCGTTTACTCTGATTTTCTGAATATCATCAACAAAATTAACTGGGGTAACTGCATCTTCGCCTTGCATTTTAGCTGTTGTCAAGGTTAATGAATCTGGACGAATACGACCACCATATTGATGAAGTGTAAAGTCAAAACTAAATCCTAAAGTTCCATAAGCTGGCGGCAATGTAGATAATGTGTAGCAATATGCTGGATCGGCATCACGGAAAGTACCAGTAGAGAATCTACCTGAACGTGTTCTAATTTCTCTGTCAAATGGTGTACCGAATGTAATTCGATTTCCCGTGACTGAATCTACAACTACAGAATCGGAGAATACAAACGATGCTGCATCTTCGGTGAATGAGCCACGATAAGGAACTGTACAAGGTTGTTCTTCATAATATACAATTGCATCAAATAATGTATTATCTGTGTTTAAGTCAACTAATTTTACTCTGCTTTGATAAAGTCCAAATTTTAATGGATCATTCCTTCCGATAAATGTAATTGATTGCTCGTTCCAATATGGAGTGAATGTTAATTCTAATTCGTGTCCTGCAAAGTTTTGCAATAATCTATCTTTGTCGATTGAATACATTTTGAAATTAAATAAACCACCTAATTTCAATGAATCTTCGGGAGTGATAATAACTTCGATATCTGGATCTTCCGAAACTGAATTTGCAGATGGATTTGCTCCAAATAAGTTTGGTAACCCTTCGGAACCATCATTAATTTTAGTAGGAGTTGGTTGATTATAATCACCTTCGTCATAAGCTAAAACTTTGTAGTAATAAGGCACATTGTTTGTTAAGCCTTCGTTCTTGGCTGGATCAGTATTCTTTTCTAACTTTCCATCTTTGTTATCATCGCCAATATCAATAAATGTTCTATTATTTGTTTGCTCTGCCATATAAGGTGCAATAACTTGCTTCCTTGCTCGCAATGATTGCTCCCAATTTGGGAATTCAGTTGTTGCAAGTCCGTGAGCAATATAGTAATAAACCGAATCCAATACTTCTTTTATGTGAGTAGTATCATTTGTTTGTTGACTTAATGAACGAGGAACTAACTTGTCAATCACATTATATGAAATGCCATCAATTGTAATCTTTTTAAGAGTATTTAGTTTGTAAACTGTATCAACTGTTATTCTGACTGTATCGTATGTAGTTTTTTGAGTTGCTGAATCGTATAATTCTATAAATTTTAATTTACCAATAATACCATCAGCAAAATATCTTAATTTCAACAATGAATTTAAGTAATCAGTATTAATTTGCGTAGTTGTTTTTTTGTAAAATAGTGGATTATAAGGCACAAGCGCCTTGTTTAATTTAATCACACCAATCATAACGCTGTCAAAAAGCTTCACTCTACGGTCATCTTCGTAGGTAAAAGCACCATTTTCAAAGCTAATACCATCTTCTTGCAACATCTTCAAGTATTCTTTGCCCCAAGGATCGGAATAAATTGAAGTATCTATTGCTGCCAGGAAAGGCTTGGCAGATTTAATTTGTTGGTAAACTGTTGATTTTGGCATTAAAGTTCCACCAGTAATAACTCTCATCACTCTGACGGACATAGTATCGATAACTTTTCCATTGTAGTCAGTATACGCACCAACTACTTCCAAGCTATCAATCAATGGCATTGCTAATTTATTTTGGTCGCCACCAGCACGAATATATGATTTTTTAAATGGTTTTGGCAATTCCCATTGTGCAACTTGTTTCCAACCAAAAGGACCTTTTCCACGTGGATATGCACCAGCACCAGCAATTTCATTCACATCAAATGTGTCTAAATTAGTTCTACGAGCACGGTAAATTTTCAAGCCCATAAATGCCAATCCTTTTTCCCAAGGATCAACAGATAATTCTGAAGTTTCGTCCCATTGGAATTCAATACCATGATTTGTTACTTTATAGCTTGTGATATTTGAGCGGTCTGGTGGAGTTGGAGCTTGGAAATTATTATCATAAACTTGTTGAGCAAATTTATCTTTACGAACTAATTCTTCCATATCTTCATAAGTTCCATCTGCATCGGAGCCTTTGGAAGTACTTGCCAAAATAATACCAATAATTACTCTTGCTGTATCGCTTGGCTGCATATTGAAAGGTCCAGTAGCCATCAAAAATCTTTTATCGCCAGGTCCGGTATCGCCATCACGAGTTGCTGATGATAAAAAGTCGTAACGTTCAGCAGATTCTTTTCTATCTTCTTCAATAGGCCAAGTGTGGAATGTTACCAAACCTAATTGGTCACTATTTTCATATACTTTTTTATCTTTACGAATATTGCCATTGGCATCAACTGCAGGCGATTCCAAAAAGTCAAATCCTAAATATCCAAAACCTTGACCTTGTTCTCCTAATGAAGAATTAGACCATTGTACTGCAAGGTTTAAATCAGGATCTTTTTCGTAATATTTAGTCCTATCATTTGCTGCACCGCCATTACTTATGTTTGGTATACCTATATCAACGTCCATAACCGGAGCCAACCAGCATTCTTTCAGAACATCTTTGCTATTATTTATCATTTGATAACGAACAAAGATAAAGTCTTTATAATCACCAAAGCCCCACGAATATATTGTTTGCTCCATTTGTATTCTTAATGGATAACCTTCAGCAGTCATTTTAGCCACACCACCTTCGAAGCGGCTTAAATCTGTATCCTTGAAAGTAGCAAAAATATCTTCACCCGAAATAAATGCGGGTCCCTTTGGATAAGTTGCAATATTGCGTTGTGAATTGTTTAGTATATAATCACCAAGATAACGATTTTTCTTTAAAGTATCTCCTGCCACATCATCCCAGATGGGCCAATTATATTTATCTGCGGTTACAAGTGGAACACCCTCACCGTTAAAGTCAGTCGAAAAATAAGTGCGATGGAGCAAGATATCATCTTGATTAAGAGCATCGCCTTCTTCAATTCTACCAGGCACAAACCAAGATGCACCTGAATTTGGATTGTATGTTACTTCCACTAATTTCTTTAATTCATTGGGGTCGGAAGAGCCAACTCTTTGCTTTTTAGCAGCAAACCAAACACCACCACCATAAATATATTGATTTTGTGAACCACGAGGCCAGAATCCGCCACCAGCTCTATCTTCAACATTATGACCAAATATTCCATAGTTTGTATTATAGAATTCAATATTACTTACAGAATTTTTCTGTAAGTCATAAACTCTTGTGTATTTTCTTTGGATTTGATTTATCTGTTGTTTTTCTGCTTTTTTATCTTTTGCTTTTTTAAATTCAGGACTTACACCAGCGACAACATCGATGGAAACAAGTGCTATAAGAAAAAGCAAGACTAAAGTTAATTTTTTATACATATATTTTACCTATTTTTTCAAATTAATTAAATCTAACTACTACACCAAAGTAAACTGTTCTTGGATATTGATAATTGCCCAAGAATGACCAAGCTGTTTCTACATAGTTGATGAAAGTTTGATATTTTTCAGATTGAGTTACAACCCCATTTTTATCAAAATCAGAGTTAGCATTGTAGAATCTATTGCCATAGCGGTCGTATTGGTCATTAGCAAAAGAACTTGCATTTTCGTAATTTGCTTCCTTAAACCAAGGAGTGGCGCTAAAATCACCGATTCTAACTTCCAATGTTCTACCATTATCCACTGGATCGCCAGTTGTTGAATTAACAGCAACTGCTCTTGTGATATTAAATAAATTGAAAATATCAACATATAAATCTACCCAAGTGTTTCCTACTGAACTTCCGAAAATGTCGCTCAATTTAAATGAACGCATAATTTTTGAGCTAACAGTGTAGAATGATGGTTGTGTTTCAGCATTATATTCGCCAATTGCTTTGCCGTTTTTATCTGTTTTAGTGTAAGGATAGCCACTTCTCCACGAGCCTGTGAAGTTGATATTTGTGTTTTCTAACCAATTAATTCCAAAGATAGAAGGACCTTCGTCATCGCCCCAGATGAAATTAATATAACCTTTGAACCAATGAGTTAAGTTGTCTGGTGCTGTATAAACTGCCAAAGGATATGTTAATTTATCTGTATATGGATCGATGCTAACATTATAGTTAGATTCTGCTCTTGGAGAAGTTCCCACACTATTGGATAAAGTATAGCTTAATTGAACTAATAGATGGTCGCCTGCTGGACGTTTTCTTAATTCAAATTCTAAACCTTTGGAAGTGCTATATTCAGTAATTGTATATTGGAAATATGGAGTTGGCACCGATGGCACAAACATAGTTCCTAATTGATTATACCTATCATTATAATAAGCAGTTACTCCTAATGCTAAATAATCATTAAATTGTTGATTATAAGCTACTTGATATGCACTTGTCTTTTGAGCATCCATATTTGGATTACCAATTAAATCAGATGACCTTAAAATATCAACAGCAAAATTATCATACATATATTGGAATTGTGGAGTTTTGAAATATAAACCATAAGCAAGAGAAATCACAGCCATATCAGAAATAGGATAAGCCACATTTAATCTCGGTGAAATTTGATATTTCATCTTGGCTTTTGCAAAACCCGTATCCGAACTAATTGGAATAAAATATGTTGATGATAATCTATAATCTGATGCTGGATCCATCAAATCTAATCTCAAACCAGGATTGATAATAATACCTTTATATTTGATTTGATCTTGAACATACATACCAAATTCAAATGGTTTATATGGCTTGCTTGTCAAATCCCATACTTTTTGATTATCGGCATATAAGTTTCCACCATACATATCTGTATAGATATCAAAGAAAGGAGCACCATCATAAGGATTGCCATTATAATGTTTGTGGAATTCATATAATCTTGCTTGGAAGCCTGTTTTGAAAATATGACCAAATTCACCCTTATCAAATGCATTTGTATAACTTCCGTCAACTTGCCAATAGCTACCTAAACGGATATTGATATTAGTACCAGTTCCAGTCGAAGCAAACATATTTGCTATACCATAAGCATTATTAGTTCCTCCGTCATATCCTTCGCCTTCCCAATAGCCAGTTAAAGGATTACGCACTGGAGTATCCCAATCTATATAACCATCAGCTGTTTTACCTGCTGCATTCAAGCCAGTATATTCGTCAATGATTTTATCGCCTTGCACTCTGCCATTAATTGCAGTTGCTTTTTCTAAACTTTTACCATCAACACCAATAATATATTCATCTCTTGGTTCTAAAATTTTGAAACCAGTAAAGAAATCAGGATCGCCAGTTGCAATTTCGCCCGTTTGTGGGTCTATATATCTTCTACCCGAAACATCATTATTTGTATTGCGAGATATTGTAAATTCGTAGAAACTTGATGGAGTTAATGTATGGTTAATTCTTGCCATAAAGTTATATACAACTTGATTACCCACGGGAACTTTAGCTATTTTTTCGGGCACTCCATTATCCACGCCATTTATCAAACCCGTTCCATTTGCATACAACCAATACCAGCCACCAAATTCTGCTGATGTTACACCATAAGTTGAACCTAAAATTAAGCCAATATTATCGGTAATAGCAAAACGAATACGACCTGTTATATTCTTTTTCCAAGTTCGATTGTTATCAAATTGTCCTAAATTATTGCCCGCTGGATCATAAATTTCATAACTATTATTACGATATTTTTCGTAGAAATATGAAGTTGATAAGAAGAATGTGGAATGCTTGAAAAATGGCAATGGTAAAGGCCCGCCAACACCGAAGTCGATTGTTTGCTCGCCACCACCTTGTAATTTTGCACCTTCGCCACCATCAATAGGCACCCATTTATTATCTACTCTTTGCAAGTCTAAATCGTAAGCCTGACGACCCCAAAGAGATGGAATGCCAGTATAGTACGACATAAATGCTTCGTAACGGTCATTTCTACCTGTTTTTACAGCAGTGTTTACAACACCACCTTGTGAATTACCATATTCAGCAGAGAAACCACCAGTTAATACTTGCACTTCTTCTGTTCCATATTGGCTCACCATTGGATAGTAACCAGTTCCACCAAAACCCATACCGCCGGTAAATTGATTTCCAACATCTAATCCGTCTACACGGAATTGTGTTTCTGTAGAACGAGCACCGCGAATACTAAATCCAGAACCTGCATCACGAACACCAGCACTTAATCCTACAATACCTGTAACACCACGAGCTGTTGTTCCTTTGATTTCTTCACTTGAGTAAGTTTGTTTTTTACCGTCTGTTTCTTTGGAGATTAAGGACTTTTGAGCAGTTACAACTACTGTTTCGCCCATTACACTTTCGTCATCCAAAGTAAAATTTGCTTCTGACGTCTCGTCAGCAGAAATTCGAACTTTTTTAATGGCTTCTTTCTTTCCAACTGCTCTTACTAAAATATCGTAACTTCCTGCTGGAATATTAGCAATTGTATAAGAGCCATCTTTGCTACGCACAGGAGCTCCCAATGTAGTTCCTTGCACTCTTACAGTCGCTCCCAATACACCTTTACCATCTTTATCAACTACTTTCCCTTTCAGGATACCATAAACACTGGCAAAAGCACTGATAGGCAAAAGCATTGATAAGATAATTGTTAAAAAGAGGAATTTTTTAAACATATTTTTCCTAAATTTATTTACTTATAAAAATTTCAAATATTGATAGATATAGTTTTTTCCTCACCCTTTCGTCCCATTTATTCCCCCTCTTTGAGGGGGTTAGGGGG
>DYLM01000077.1 GCA_020722095.1 Chloroherpeton thalassium | reverse complement strand
AAGGATAATAACAATGAAAAAGTTATTAATAATCGCAATTCATTTAAAGCATAGTGCAGGAAAAAAATGAGGTTGTCTCATAAGACAGATTTGCTGTCATTCCCACGAAAGTGGGAATCCATAAAACAATTTGAAAATTTGAAAATGTTGAACAATAGCCCACGAATTTATTCGTGGGGGGACATATTCGAATTTCTATTTGCTGCTGTCTCATATCTCCTCGTAGATGTGGCACATCTGCGAGATGTGGCACATCTGATAAAACCAATTCCCCCATTTCATTGTATATTTTGATTATATAACCTTCCGAAGGTTTCCGAACCTTCGGAAGGTTTATTTCTCGCTTTTTCTTTGGCAGAGTTTGCTCTGCACGATTTGTTCCTTTTAAAAATCACCCACGAATAAATTCGTGGGCTGTGGATTCCCGTTTGCACGGGAATGACAATTTTGGAATATTTTGGACTTATTAGACAGCCCACTTCCTGAATTTTTATTCTTCATCTTGATTAACTACTGGACGAGTAATAACTAAGAATTTGCCATCTTCCATAATCAATTTATCATCAAAATAAACTGTTGGTTTAGTTACCAAGCCGTCTATGTGTTGTGGGACGTCTACTTTCCCGCCGAATGATAAGTTATTACCAAACGCAAAGTGAACTGTACCAAATACTTTTTCATCTTCTAAAATTTCACCTGATATTTTAGCAAATGGGTTTGTTCCAACGCCAAATTCGCAAACTGTTTTGCTTGGGTCGTCATATCTGTTGATTAATCTACCGAACAAACGAGCCTCGCCACCTTTACCAGAAATCTTGGTAGCAATACCATTTTCGATTTGCACATAAACAGGGTGAGTAAGAATGCCGATAGAAGCGATTGAACCGTCAATGGCAAGAATACCATTTACTGATTCTTCTACTGGAGCAATATACACTTCACCAGATGGAATATTGCCGCTATCGCCAATATTTCTTAAAACTCCTGTGCTTGCAATGGCTTGTCTGCCTTCAACACTAAATTTTAAATCAGTTCCTTTTTTGGAAGTTACGCGAATTGTTTTAACACCTTCAAATTCTTTGAATAATTGATTAGTTGGATTAACAACTTTTTGATAATGTGTATTTAAGCAGCGAATCATTGTGCTAACTGAAATATTAGGCATTGTTCCAACGCGAACGCCAACTTTAGAAGCTTCGCGGCGAGCTTTGGTGTGTGTGATTGATTTGCTTGTTGGAGCTACAACAACATCTACTGATTTCATCAATTCAGCGATTTGCTCTGGTGGTTCTTGTCCATTAACATCGCGAGATTTCATTTCAACGATGAATGCTTCTTTTGCTATTAGTAAGCCCGCTTCGTAAAGAGACTGACCAACTTCACGCATAATTTCGTCAGTTAGAACTAAAAGTGTTTCTGCTGGGTCGAGTCCCATATAGTCTTTCAAAGCAATGCGTGCAGCTTTTTGTAATTTTAATAGTGGCATATAAACTCCTTTTGGATAAAATTATAATTGTAAGAAAAAAATTGTTTTTATCGATAAAAATAAATATATAATTATTGTAATTCTATAATATACAAAGATAAGAAAAAAACTAATATGTTGCAAAAAAAAGTATATATTTTTGAATATTTTTTGGATAATAAAAATAAAATTGCAATTTTTTATTTTACTAAATAATAATCTCAATATAAATAATCCGAAAATTCATTATAATAATTTCCATTTTTTTTCGTTTTATACTACGCACAAAATTAAAAATATAAAAATAATAAATTTACAATATAATTTAAAAAACTAAAGGAGTGAAATTATGGCTAAAATCATCGAATTCAATGCAGAAGCACGTGCTCACATCAAATCTGGTGTAGATCAATTAGCAAATGCAGTAAAAGTTACTTTAGGTCCAAAGGGTCGTAATGTAATTATCGACAAAAAATTTGGGGCCCCAACCGTAACTAAAGATGGTGTTACAGTAGCTAAAGAAGTGGAATTGGAAGATCCAATCGAGAATTTAGGTGCAAATATGGTTCGCGAAGTTGCATCCAAAACAAGTGATATAGCTGGTGACGGAACTACAACTGCAACAGTATTAGCTCAAGCAATTTACCGCGAAGGTTTGAAGAACGTTACTGCTGGAGCTAATCCAATGGATTTAAAAAGAGGCATCGACCTTGCAGTTACTAAAATCACTGAAGGTTTGAAAAATATTTCCCGCGAAGTGCAAGGTAAAAAAGAAATAACTCAAGTTGGTGCAATTTCTGCTAATAATGATATGACTATTGGTGAATTGATTGCCGAAGCAATGGAAAAAGTTGGCAAAGATGGCGTTATAACTGTTGAAGAAGCCAAAACAATGGACACAATATTAGAGACAGTAGAAGGAATGCAATTTGACCGCGGATATTTATCACCATATTTCATCACAGATGCTGATAATATGGAAGTATCATTGGAAAATCCATTTATCTTAATTTATGATAAAAAAATCTCCTCAATTAAAGAAATTTTAAGCATTTTAGAAAAAACTTCACAAACTGGTCGTGCTTTATTAATTATTGCTGAAGATGTAGAAGGCGAAGCACTTGCAACTTTAGTATTGAACAAATTACGTGGCATTTTGAAAATTGCCGCTGTTAAAGCTCCTGGTTTTGGCGATAGAAGAAAAGCAATGTTGGAAGATATTGCAATCTTAACTAACGGCACATTAATCACCGAAGAACAAGGCTACAAATTAGATATGGCTGAATTGGAACATCTTGGCACAGCTGCTAAAGTTATTATCGACAAAGATAATACAACTATAGTGGAAGGTGCGGGAAATCCAGAAAATATCAAGCGAAGAGTAAATGAAATTCGCGTTCAAATCGAAAAAACAACTTCTGATTACGACCGTGAAAAATTACAAGAAAGATTAGCTAAATTAAGTGGCGGTGTGGCTGTATTAAAAATCGGTGCTGCCACAGAAGTGGAATTAAAAGAAAAGAAAGCAAGAGTAGAAGATGCATTGCACGCTACAAGAGCTGCTGTTGAGGAAGGAATTGTTCCTGGCGGTGGAGTAGCTTACTTGCGTGCAGTACAATCTTTGGATAATTTGGAAATTTCCAATGCTGACCAAAAAATTGGTGCTGCTATTGTTCGCCGTGCTGTTGAAGAACCAATTCGTCAGATTGTAGAAAATGCCGGCTTGGAAGCTTCAGTTGTTGTTAATAGAATCAAAGAAGGAACTGGTAATTTTGGTTTCAATGCATTCAGCGAAGAATTCGTTGATATGATGGAAGCTGGTGTAATTGACCCAACTAAAGTAGCACGCGTTGCTTTGGAAAATGCCGCATCAGTTGCTGGTTTATTATTAACAACCGAAGCCTTAATTGTTGAAAAACCAGAAAAGAATCCACCAATGCCTCCTATGCCAGGTGGCGGAATGGACGGAATGTATTAATAAATAATTATTGATGGATTAGAGGCTATCTCATAAGTCAGTTTTGCTGTCATTCCCACGAAACACACCCCCTGACCCCCTCTTATTAGAGGGGGAATTGTAGTGGATTCCCGTTTGCACGGGAATGACAATTTTGGAATATTTTTGACTTATGAGACAGACTTAATATTATCAGAGGCTGGCTCGACAAAAACGATTCAGCCTCTTTTTTTTTAATAATAATTCAATTAATTCAATTTTTCAGAATAATGCAACAGAATATTCGTCTGCATTTGTACCAAAATCGTGTTTTTTGGTACAAATAAAAATAATATGGGACAAATTGCACCAAATAATAAGTTAGAATTACTTCCACCTTTGCGAGAGAAAGTGGAAACAATTGAAATTCTACGACAAACAAATAAATCAACTGCTCTTTTAGCCGAGTTAAAAGGAATAGCAAAGACTATTCCTAATCAAGTAATGCTTATTAATGCAATAGTCTTGCAAGAAGCCAAAGATAGTTCTGAAATTGAAAATATCATTACAACTCAAGACGAACTTTATAAAGCATTGACTGTAAACAAATCTAATATTTCCCCCGAAACAAAAGAAGTTGTAAATTATCGCAAAGCAATATTTACTGGTTTTGAAATTGTTAAAAGACAAGGTTTTTTAAGAATTAATGATATTATTGAGATTCAACAAAATTTAGTTGATAATACTGCAGGTATTAGAAGTACTCCTGGAACTTTTTTGAAAAATGAAGCAACTGGAGAAATTGTATATACTCCACCTCAAGAAAAAAAGGAGATTTTAGACTTGCTCACTAATTTCATAAACCATTTTAATCTGCAAGATGATTTGTCGCCATTGATAAATTTAGCGATTTTGCATTATCAATTTGAGAGTATTCACCCATTTTATGACGGGAATGGAAGAACTGGACGAATTTTAAATATTTTGTACTTAATTCTCAATAACTTAATAGATGTGCCAATTCTTTATTTAAGTTCATACATTATAGCCAATAAACCAGAGTACTACCGTTTGCTAAATCAAACAAATCGCAAAGGAATTTGGGAGGAATGGATTCTCTTTATGCTAAAAGCTATAGAAAGCACCTCGCAGGCAACTATCAAAAGAATTGAAAATATAAAAGTCTTACTTGATTCTACTTTAATTAAAGTACAAGAAAAAGCTCCAAAAATTTATCGTAAAGAACTTGTTGAATTACTTTTTGAACAACCTTATTCCAAAATTGAGTTTGTAATTAATAAATTAGGAGTTGAACGCAAGGCAGCTGCAAGATATTTAAAAGATCTTGAATCGATTGGGATAGTTGAATCGCAAAAATTTGGCAGAGAAACTCTATACATTAATAGAGATTTAATTGAATTATTGAAATAATATATAAATAATTTTTCTACAATCTACTTTTTTTTTGATTTTAAGCAACTTTTTAAAACTATTGTTATAAGAGAATGATTTTTAGTAAATTTGTAATACTAAACAGAACATATTAATGAAAAACATTATAACAGACAAAGCTATTAAAAATCGACAAAAGTGGATTGAAGAAATCAGGAATTTAAAAGGTAATTTTGGAAATGAGAATGAAAAGTTAGAAAATGAATTAAGAAAGGAAATTGAGGAAGAAGGAATAACAACGCTAATTGACCATCTAAGACTTTGTGGAAATATTCCAGAGAGTTATGGACATGACACGAGTGAAGAAAAACTTTACTCAAAATATACAGATTGTTTACTTTCTTTAGCTTATTCTTCATTAGGACTAAAAAGTTTAGTATTAAAAGAGAGAGCAGATGCCTCAGATGTGGAGGCTTTCGCTAAAGATTACAGCTTTGTTGCAGATGCAAAGGCATTTAGACTTAGCAGAACAGCTAAAAATCAAAAAGATTTTAAAGTTCAAGCTATGCACGGATGGAAACGTGGAAAACCTTATGCAATGGTTGTTTGTCCAATATATCAACTGCCAACATCTTCAAGTCAAATTTATCAGCAAGCTACAACACAAAATGTTTGTATCTTTACTTATTCACATTTAGCTTTACTTCTCTCCTATTCGCAAGTTGAAGGACAAGTAAAAGCACAGCAACTATTAAAGAAAATTTTTGAGACAATAAAAGCTCTAAATCCCTCTAAAAAATGCGACTGATTATTGGTTGATGGTCAATAAAACAATTCTTTCATTTTCAAAGAAAATCCAACCAATATGGGATATTGAGAAAGGAGTAGCAACTGAAAGTATTTCAATTGCTAAAGAAGAAGCACTAACATTTTTGGCTCAAGAAAGAGAGAAAATAATGAGAATGACCCATAAAGAGGCATTGAAAGAACTTATAAAAGTTCACAAAATTGAAAGCAGAATTAAAACAATCAATGCAATTTCTGATAATGGTTTGTTTACATTAAAATAATGAAATGCGTCATGGACAAATATTTAAATAAAATAATAGAAGGTAATTGTGTTGAAGTAATGAAGCAATTTGATGATGAAGTTATTGATTTGACAGTAACCTCACCACCATATGACGATTTAAGAAATTATAATGGCTATGTATTCCCTTTTGAACATATCGCAAAGGAACTTTACAGAGTGACAAAACAAGGCGGTGTAGTTGTTTGGGTTGTTAATGATGCCACAATTGAAGGAAGTGAAACTGGAACAAGTTTTAAACAGGCATTGTATTTTAAGGAAATTGGTTTTAATCTTCACGATACAATGATATTTAAGAAGGTAAACCCAATTCCTCAAATCTATCGTAAACGATATAATAACGAATTTGAGTTTATGTTTGTGTTTAGTAAAGGAACTGTTAAAACACATAATCCCTTGATGGTCGATTGTTTGCATGCTGGGTTAGAACTTAACGGAACAACATATAAGAACTTCTCAAAAAAAATACAAACACGAGAAAAGTTAGCTAACCCTGTTAAGGACAAAAAGATCAAGGGTAATATTTGGGAATATGTAGTTGGTAAAAAACAAGAAGACCAAGAGGCAAAAGGACATCCTGCTCCATTCCCATGTCAATTAGTAAGAGACCATATTTTTTCATGGACAAATTATGGAGATATTGTTTTAGATCCGATGTGTGGAAGTGGAACAACAGCCAGAGTGGCTTTTGAAATGGGAAGGAATTATATTGGTATTGACATTAGTCAAGAATACTGTGAACTTGCCAGACAGCGTGTTAAGTTGATTGAAATGCAACCTAAATTATTTGAAATTAAAAAATCAATTTAATGCAGTGTCTATTTGAATTATTGATATGGCTATAAAACCATAGAGAAAGTTGTTTTTATCGGTCTATCCAAATTTTATTTTGTCATTTTTTTTAGTTCGAATAAGATTTGCATTGCTTCGATTGGAGTAACTTTTGAGGGGTCTATTGCCCGTAATTTTTCGCGTATATCATCATCTTTAAATTCAAAAATTGATAATTGACGAGGCTCAATTTTCCGACCTTTAATTTGCTTTGTGTCTGCTTTTTTGGCGGATATTTGCTGTGTTGTTTGTTCGGATTTGTTAGAATCTAACAATGCAAGAATTTCTTCGGCTCTGCTGGTTAATTCTTTGGGTAATCCTGCCATTTTTGCCACATGGATACCAAAAGAATTGTCGCTTGCTCCAATGCCTAATTTATGCGTAAAAATAATATCTTTGCCAGCTTCGATTACTTCTATTTTGTAGTTTTTTATGCCCGTATAAAGTTCCGAAAGTTCTTTCAATTCGTGATAATGGGTGGCGAAAATAGTTTTAGTTCTCAAAACATTATGTAAATATTCGGCTATTGCCCATGCTATCGAAATACCATCAAAAGTGGCAGTTCCCCGCCCAACTTCGTCCAATAGCACCAGACTTCGCGATGTTGCATTGTTCAATATATTTGCACTTTCTTGCATTTCCACCAAAAATGTACTTTCACCACTTGTGATATTATCCGAGGCGCCCACACGAGTAAATATCTTATCAACCAGTCCGAATTTCGCCGATTTGGCAGGTACAAAACAACCGATTTGTCCCAGAAATACAATTAATCCAACTTGACGCAAATAACTGGACTTACCACTCATATTCGGACCAGTGATAATATGAATCATTTCGTCAGAATCGTTCATTAAAGTGGAATTCGAAGTATATTTTGCACCAATTTTTAATGATTTTTCAATAACTGGATGGCGACCTTCAATAATCTCAATATCTTTGGAGTCATCAATTATCGGCTTTGTATAGTTATTTTCTAATGACACAATTGCAAAATTTGTCAAGCAATCTAATTCGGCAACTAATTTGGACAGCTGTTGGATTGGAGTAATATCAGTTAAAACTTTTTGGCGAATATCTTCGAGTAATTTTTGTTCAATTTCTAATAATTTACTTTCTGTGTCTAATATTTTTGCTTCAAATTCTTTCAATTCAGGAGTGATATAACGTTCGCTATTGGTCAAAGTTTGTCGCCGTTCATAATCAGATGGCACTTTGCCTGTATTTGCTTTACTTACATCAATATAATAGCCAAACACCCCATTAAAGCCAACTTTTAGCGACTGGATTTGAGTGCGTTGCCGCTCTTTTTCTTGATATTCGTTCAGCCATTCTTTAGCGGAATATTTTAAATATGAATACTCATCAACTTCTGAATTGTAATTCTTTTTGAAAATCCTACCAACACCAACCATCACGCTGGGTTCATCTAATATTGCATTTTCTAATAAGTCAATTAAATGATATGGAAAAGTGATTGATTTGAAGGAATTTAGCAAGCTTTCTAATTGTATTTGATTAATTTCTTCAATAATTCTGGGAATAGTTAATAAACTTAATTTAAGATTAATATAATCTCGTGGATTTGCTTTATTCACCGATACTTTGGAAATCAATCGCTCCAAATCTCCCATCTTTAACAACAAAGCTCGAATATTATCACTAACTTGCTTATTATTATAGAACTTATCTACTGCTTCCAATCTTGCATTAATCTGCTCGATGGTAATCAAAGGGTGATTTAACCAATGTTTGAGCAGTCGCCCACCCATCGGAGTTTGCGTTTTATCAATTACTGATAAGAGCGTATTGCCCGCTTGCGATTGGTTTATATTGAATAAAATCTCCAAATTTTTGCGAGTTGTGTAATCCAATATCATAAATTCCGAAGAATTATAGGCAGAAATTGAATTAATTTGTTCGGTATTTCCTTGCTGATTTTCCTTGATGAAATGCAATAATGCACCAGCTGCGACAATGCCATTGTGAAAGCTATCCACTCCATAGCCCTTGAGCGAACTCACTTGAAAATGTCGTAATAATAATTCTAAAGCAAAACTAAAGTCATAAAACCAACCCTCCAATTTAGAAACAACCGGTTTGATTTTCATATTTTCCAAAATTGGAATTAATATGTCTTTCTGCTCACGCGAAATTAGAATTTCTTTTGGAGATATAGTTTCAATTATGTCATTTAATTGCGATAATTCAATTTCACCAATAGAAAATTCACCTGTAGACACATCTGCAAATGAAATTCCAAAGAATGAACGATTTTTACTTACTTGATAATAAATCGATAAAACATAATTATTCTCCTTTGTTTCCAATAACTTATCGGCAACGGCAACTCCCGGAGTAACTACTTCAACCACACCACGCCGCACAATTCCTTTGGCATTCTTTGGGTCTTCCAATTGGTCGCAAACAGCTACACGATAACCCGCACGAACAAGTTTTGGCAAGTAATTATCAATTTGATGATGTGGAAAACCTGCCAAAGGCATATCGCCCGCAGCACCATTATTCCGTTTGGTTAAGGTAATTCCACAAACTTTAGCAGTAATAACAGCATCGTCATTGAATGTCTCAAAAAAATCACCTAATCTGAAAAGCAAGATACTTTCGGGATATTTTGCTTTAATCTGATTGTATTGTCGGGTTAATGGTGTATCTTTTTCTTTCATTTCAAGTTTTTGTGATAATTCAATATTCAATTTTCTAAATTAAGAAATTTAATTGAATTACAAAATTTAATTGGATAAATTAATACAAAATTGCGATTATATTTTGAAATTTGAATTAAACCATAGCCCAC
>DYLM01000009.1 GCA_020722095.1 Chloroherpeton thalassium | reverse complement strand
GTTCTAAAAAAATATCCAATAAAGTAATCCCGAAGGGATGACAATATTATAGAAAAAATTAAATAGAAACAACAAATAAATCCCGTAGGGATGATAATATTATAGGAAAATAAATCAATGAACAAAATTAATATAATTGCACCTTCTTTGCTATCGGCAAATTTTGCCAATCTCGAAAGAGACATAAAGCTATGCGAAGAAGGTGGCGCCGAAATGTTGCATTTAGACATAATGGACAATCATTTTGTTCCAAATTTAACTTATGGTCCATTGATACTTCAGCATATCAAACCAATTACAAAAATGCAAATCTCAACGCACTTAATGGTAACCAATCCCGATAGTTTGATACCGCAATTTGCTGAATTAGGTAGCGACTTGATTTCGTTTCATTGCGAGGCTATTCCTCATATTCACAGGACAATTTCGTTGATACAGTCCTTTGGGAAAAAGGCAGGAGTCGCATTAAATCCTTTGACACCAATAGAATACGCTTACGAGGCAGCAGAGTTTGCAGATTTTATATTGCTTATGACTGTTAATCCTGGGTTTGGAGGACAAACATTTATCCCGAATTTCTATAATAGAATAGAAAAATTGACTAACCATTTACACAAAATTAATAAGACAAACGTATTAATAGAAGTTGATGGTGGAATAAAAATTGAAAATGCTCGCGAAATTGCTGATGCTGGCGGAAATATTCTCGTCAGTGGTTCAGGCGTTTTCAAAGGAAATATAGTTGAAAATATACGCTTAATGAAAGCAGAATTAAAGAGAAATAATAACAACTTTAATAAATAAATTTAATTTAATTACGAAATTAAATAAAGAGGAAGAAATGGAAACAGTTAAACTTCCAACACAGTACGCTCCCGCAGAACGAGACGAAATTAATATTATTCAAGAAAAATTTGATATTTTCCTGAAAAAACCAGAAATTGCAACAATTGCAAATTCCATTCCAGATATTTTCTTAATACTAAATGATAAAAGGCAAGCAGTATATGCTAATCAAAGAATGTTGGACTTATTAAATGAGCCGGACGTCACATCTATTCTTGGCAAACGACCAGGCGAGATTCTAAATTGCATCCATGCCTCCGAGACTGATGGTGGATGCGGAACTACTGAATTTTGTTCAACTTGCGGAGCAGTAAATGCAATAATGAAAAGTTTAGATGGAAAACATAGCGTTGAAGAATGTCGTATAATAACAGAAAATAACGAAGCATTAGATTTACGGGTTTGGGCAACGCCCTATTACAATGAAGGTGAAATTTACTCAATATTTGCAGTTCAAGACATAAGTGGAGAGAAAAGAAGAAAGCAATTAGAAAGGATTTTCTTCCACGATATATTGAACACAGCTGGTGGAATTTATGGAATTAGTCAAGTGATACGCGATTTCCCCGAAGATGCAACTGAATTTAAGGATATGTTATTTGATGTGACGGAAAATCTAATAGAAGAAATAAAAGCTCAGAGGCAATTACTTGCAGCCGAAAGCGGAGAATTGGGTGTTTCAATTTCAGAAATAAAATCTTCCGATGTTCTTAAATCTGTTCATAATACTTATTCAAAACATATTGTCGCCGAAAATAAATTTTTAATTATTGATGAATCTTCTGAAGATATATCATTTAATACAGATTATACCTTAATCAAAAGAATTATTGGAAATTTGGTAAAAAATGCACTTGAAGCAAGCAAAGAAGGGGAAACTGTAAAATTTGGCTCCCAAAAAATTAATGATAAAATTAGATTTTGGGTGCATAATGAGACAGTAATACCAAAAGATGCCCAGTTGCAACTATTCCAAAGATCATTTTCAACCAAAGGTCAAGGTAGAGGACTTGGCACTTACAGCGTAAAACTATTGACAGAAAAGTATTTAGGAGGAAAGGTTACCTTTATTTCTAATCAAGAAAACGGCACAATATTCTATGTCTCTTTCGATTTGCCTGAAAAAGCAGAATAGATTGCAATTACTTTCGTAATTTTGTATTTAGATATGAAGACTTTTAAAAAATACGTTCTATCGCACAATTTGTTGCTTGTTGCTCATAGAGGTGCTTCAGGAAATGCTCCCGAGAATACTCTTTCTGCATATAGAAAAGCTGTTGAATTAGAAATACCAGCGATTGAGATTGATGTTCATCTTACCAAAGATGGATATGTTGTTGCTTTTCACGATGATGATTTGAGTAGGACAGCACACGCAAAAGGACAAATTACTGATACAAATTATTCAGAGTTAAATAATTTAGAAGTTGGTTCGTGGTTTAGTGGTGATTATACGAACGAAAAAATCCCAACTCTTACCGAAAGTTTAGAAATTATTAACAATAAATCATATTTATTACTTGAACTTAAACCATTTTCTAAAGATCCAGAAGTATTTGTTAACAAAGTTTTGATAGATTTAGATAAATTTGATTATTTAAATAAAACTCTTTTTGTTTCGTTTGATTACGACATACTACAAATAATGAAACAAGTTGAGCCAAAGTCTCTAACAGCTGGAATACTCAATCCATTCAAATATATGTTGCCTTCACAAATTGTTGGTATTACAAAATGCGATGCTATTGTTTGTTCGATAAACGAGTTGAATGACACAATAATGAATGATGCAAACTTACACCAAATCCCAATTGGTTGCTATGATGTGGATAATATTGAATTATTAAATAAATCAATTGAATATCAAGTACGAGGAATTGGTACAAATTTTCCCGAATTGATTATGAATGAATTAATTAAAAGAGGTATTTATGGAAAATCTAATTCCAACAAAAATAAATAGACCATCAGCAAATCTAATCCAAGCTATTTGGAAAGATGGTACAAAATATACTATCAAATTAGAAGATTTGCGAAATAATTGTCCTTGTGCTGAATGTCAAGGCGAAGAACAGCCAAGTATTGACGGACAAAAAAGAATTTCAATTCCTGTTTTCAATAATTTTAAAAAAGGTAAAAATGAACTTACTAAAATTAACGTCACTGGAAATTATGGCTTGCAACCCGTTTGGGGCGATGGTCATGATGCTGGACTTTATACGTGGGAACAATTTTACGATATTATGAAAAATCATAATATACCAGATTCAACGCCATATATTGAAACAAAGGAATAATTTATGAAAAATCTTACTTTTGAAGAAGAGATTTTAGAAGGAATTCCCGATTATATTCCTGATATGCCAATTTTTGAAGATGGAATTAGTCGTGCACCTAAAAGAAGAGACGTATTAAATAAATCGCAGAAAGTGCTGGCAATTAAAAATGCACTTCGCTACTTTAAACCAGAAACTCACCAGTTTTGGGCAGAGGAATTTGCTCGTGAATTGAAAGAATACGGCAGAATTTATATGTATCGTTTGCGACCAAGGCATTCAATTTATGCTCGTCCAATAAATGAATATCCTGCTAAATGCAAACAAGCAGCAGCAATTATGGGAATGATACAAAATAATTTGGATTTCAATATTGCACAACACCCTTATGAATTAATTACTTATGGTGGAAATGGAGCTGTTTTCCAAAATTGGGCACAATACCGATTGGCAATGAAATATTTGGCAGAAATGACAGATGAACAAACTTTGGCGATGTATTCGGGTCATCCTATGGGATTATTTCCATCACATAAAGATGCTCCAAGAGTAATCGTTACAAATGGAATGGTAATTCCAAATTATAGTTCTCCTAATGATTATGAGAAAATGAATGCACTTGGTGTGTCGCAATACGGACAAATGACCGCTGGATCATATATGTATATCGGGCCCCAGGGCATAGTTCACGGCACAACAATTACTTTAATGAATGCCGAAAGATTGCGTAGTGGTGAAACTCTTGCAGGGAAAGTGTTCATTACATCTGGGCTTGGTGGAATGTCGGGAGCTCAAGCAAAAGCATCTGTAATTGCTGGTGCTATTGGCATTGTTGCCGAAATTAATCCAAAAGCATTACACAAGAGGCATAGCCAAGGCTGGCTCTCTGAATACTTCGAAGATTTGGAGAAGTTATTTGCAAGAGTTCAAATTGCCAGAGCTAACAAAGAAGCAATTTCCATTGGATATTTAGGTAATATTGTTGATTTGTGGGAATATGTTGCAGAACATAATATCAAAGTTGAACTTGGAAGCGACCAAACTTCCTTGCATATTCCATATACGGGGGGATATTATCCTGCCGGATTAAGTTACGAAGAAGCAAATGAAATGATGACAAATAATCCAGATGAATATAAAATATATGTTCATAATTCGCTGAAAAGACAAGTCGCAGCAATAAATAAACTATCGGCACAAGGAATGTTTTTCTGGGATTATGGCAATGCATTTATGTTGGAAGCAAGCCGAGCAGGTGCTGATATAATGAATGGCGATAAATTCAAATATCCGTCTTATGTAGAAAATATTATGGGACCACTCTATTTTGATTATGGATTTGGTCCATTCCGTTGGGTTTGTATGTCGCAAAGAGCTGACGACTTGCAAAAAACTGACGAAATTGCACGACAAGTGCTAATGGAAATGTTGCCGACAGCACCTGAAGAGATTAAAAAGCAAATTGAAGATAATATCAAATGGATAACCGAAGCAGGACAAAATGGATTGGTAGTTGGCTCACAAGCACGTATTTTATATGCTGACGCTTATGGCAGAATAAATATTGCCAAAGCATTTAATCGTGCAATAGCTGATGGCGATATTTCTGCTCCGATTGTGTTGGGTCGCGACCATCACGATGTGTCGGGAACTGATTCGCCTTACCGCGAAACCGCTAATATCTATGATGGTTCGCAGTTTACTGCAGATATGGCAGTGCAGAATTTTGTTGGTGATGGTTTCCGTGGAGCAACTTGGATTAGTTTGCATAATGGCGGCGGAGTTGGCTGGGGTGAAGTTATTAACGGTGGATTTGGATTGGTGCTTGATGGAACTAAAGATGCAGAAAGACGGCTGGAATCAATGTTGTTTTGGGATGTAAATAATGGAATAGCTCGTAGAAATTGGGCAAGGAATAAGGGAGCCACATTTGCAATTAAGCAAGCAATGGCTCAACAACCTTTATTAAAAGTAACTATTCCTGAAATTGCAGATGATGCACTAATTCAACAATATTTATAATTTAATATTCTTTAAAGTTAATTAATTGTTTCTTATATTATCAACCATAGAGCTAACCCTATGGTTGATTTATTTTATGGTTGATACATTTTTTTTTCAAATTGAAATTATCTTCCTATTGAATAATATTCGAAGTTTAATTTTTTCATTTCTTCTAAATCATATTGATTGCGTCCATCAAAAATAATTGGTTGTTTGAGCATTTCTTTGATTTTTGCAAAATCGGGACGGCGGAACACACTCCATTCTGTTATCAACAACAAACTATCTGCATTTTCCAAAATATCATACATATTATTTGAATATTTTATTTTATCGCCATAAATTTTCTTAGTATTATCTATGGCTTCTGGGTCGTAGGCATATACTTCAGCATTACGTTCTAATAGCAAATCAATTATTCTATATGATGGTGATTCACGAACATCATCTGTATTTGGCTTAAATGCAAGTCCCCAGATTGCAAATTTTAGTCCTGATAAATCGGTAAATCGTTTTTGTATTTTTGTAAAAAAGAAATCTGATTGCGACTTATTAACTCTTTCAGTTGCATTTACAATTGCCAAATCAATACCAACTTCATTTGATGAATGTATCAAGGCTTTCACATCTTTTGGGAAACAACTTCCTCCGTAACCGACACCAGGATAAATGAAACGTTTGCCAATACGAGAATCAGAACCAATCCCCAAGCGTATTAATTCAATATTCGCACCAATTGCTTCGCAATAACGGGACAAATCATTCATAAATGAGATTTTTGTTGCCAAAAAAGCATTTGCGGCATATTTGGTTAGTTCTGCACTCTTTACATCCATAAAAATAATTGGATTTCCGTTGCGTACAAATGGTTCGTAAAGTTCAGTCATAATTGCTTTTGCTCGCTCAGATTCTGTTCCAATAACAACTCGTTCGGGTTTCATTGCGTCTTCAATTGCAAAACCTTCTCGTAAGAATTCTGGATTGCTCACTACTTCGATTTCATTTTCTCCAAGAATATCATTAAAAATAGTCTTTACTTTCTCGCCTGTGCCAACGGGAACTGTACTTTTATCAACAATAATTTTATTTTTGGGATATTTTTTTTCTTTAATGATATTTGCAATATCAGCAGAAACTTTTAGAACGTGCTGTAAATCGGCAGACCCATCTTCGTTTGGTGGTGTGGGCAAACATAAGAATATTATTTCTGTCTCCCTAACAGCATCTTCTAAATTTGTTGTAAAAATCAATCTATTTTCGTCATAATTTTTCTTTAATAACCGGTCCAAACCAGGCTCAAAAATTGGAGAAATACCTTTTTTCAACTTTTCAATTTTTTCTGTATTTATATCCACGCAATACACTTGATTGCCATGAGCGGCAAAGGTAGTTCCCGAAACAATTCCGACATAACCTGTGCCGATAACTGAAATTTTACTTGACATTTTTAACCTATTGTAATAATTTTAATATAACAAGAATTAGGATTACCAAAGTTGCAATTATTATTGCTAATTTTACAAATTTTTTCAAAATAGAAAAAATTATTCCAACTACTAAAATTACAATTATAATTTTCACAAAACTGGGTAATTCCAAAAAAAACTGGAGATAACTTTCCATAATTTATTTATATTATAAGCAACTAATTTATCTTAATCTAAATTTCAATGTAATGATTCCAACTTGCACTTTATTTTCACTTATTGCATTGAATTTCCATTGACGCAATGCATCCATAGCCGCTCTCTCCAATCGTGGATCTGCTTTTTCTACTGGGAACATTTTGTCAATAGTGCCATCTTGTAATACAGTAAATTGCAATCTAATTGTGCCAGATGAATTCACACCTTCGGGATATTGTGGTATTTTTTTATATACAACAATACGATTACCACCACCACCCCAATCAATATCCCCGTAGCCGTGCCCAGATCCACTTCCAAATCCTTTATCTCCCATACCTCTTCCAAAAGGATCGCCATCAGCTGTGCCTACATTTTTCTTGCTGTTGCTTACTTCTCTATTATCCGAAACATCATTTGTTGATGGATTAGAAGTAGGCACCAGATTACTGGTTTCTTCAGGCGATAAATTCGATTTTGTTTGGCGATTGCTTGCCGAGGCAATTTGTGCATCATCTAATTCATTAGTCGCTTCTTTTCCTTTGTGGGCATCACCTTCTTCTTGATAATTTCCACTGCTTTTCCCGGTTCCATCCCCTAATCCAATATTCAACAATTCAATTGTAGTTGCATTTCGCTGTAATTCAATTGGCTTTGGTGGTTCTAATCTAAAAAAATATAATAAAAATACACAAATTGTTATTAAAATTACAGATAAGAACCAGCTAAGATAAGTGTTCTTATCGTAAGGGAGTTTAAAACTTACAAATTCTGTTTCGTCAAATCTATATGTGCTCATATTACTTTATTCTATCTACCCAAGTTTGACTAAATCCTAATTTACGGGCATCATTTATTGCATTTTGTTTGTCGTTATATTCACCGAATCGTACTCGATACCACACAACATCTCGAATTTTTTGTGTGCTAATATATGCGTTTGATATGCTTAAACTATATAACTTTTTTATCCACATTTGAGCATCTTCATAACTTGGGGTGGAATAAACTTGAATGGTATATACTGCCTTTGTTGGTTTTACAACTTTTGGAACTTGAACTGTTTTAGGCTCTTCTATTGTTTTATTTTCTACGACTTTGGGTTTAGTTGTTGTTTGCTTTGGCTTTTTGCTTTGGACCTTTGGTTTATTATGAGTAACACTCGGAGTATTTTTCTTAGCTGCAACCTTTTTATGTTCAGTTTCTTTTTTAGGTGTAATTTCCTTTTCAGTAGATTTAGGTTTTTCAGTTATTTTTTGCTCAGTTTTGGGTAATTCCTTTGAATGTTCATCTACTTTGGGTTCATCAGTTTTGTGTCCAGTTGCTTTGCTATCTACTTTGGCTTCGGAATGTGCAAAATCAGCACCTTCATTGTGTTCAAATTTAGCTTTATTAGTTGTATCTTGATTAGCTGGTTCTTCTTTTTTGCTTTGCTCTGTTTCTTTGTGCGATTTTTCTTTGGCTTTTGATTGATTATTTTTTGAATTTTCTTTTTTAGTTAATTGCTTTTCTTTAGTAATAGTTGAATCTTTGGCGATATTATTATAATTGTTTAGAAAATAATTGATTGCAAAATAACTTGCGGCAGCAATTATTAAAATTCCAGCAACTGAAGATGCAATCCAGAACAACAAACCTGCTTTTTTGCGTTCTTTCTTCTCTTTGGGTGGCTTTGGTGGTTTTGGAGATTTAGTTTTCTTGGATTTAATTACTTCTTTTGCTCCTTCAACATTAGGAATTAATGGGTCGGTAGCACCTTTCTTAGTTTCATCAATCTTGTCAAAATCTATATAGTCAACTTTCTTTTCTTGCTCCTCAACCGGCTTGAAGCTCTTTTTAGCTTGTTCAGGGTCTATTTCTGCAACTTCAATTTGCTCGGGCTCCTTTTCAAATTTGCGATTTTCTTTTTCTTTACGCTTTTTCTGACTTGCCTCTAATTCTGCTTGTAGTAAATTTTTTAATTCATCATCAACACTTATAGCACCACTTTCTACTTGTTCGTTTTGATGCACTAAATCTTTATTTGCTGCCTCCCAAATTTCATCTATAGTATCTTCTTGCTTATCATTTGCATCATCAACTGACTCTGGAAAAGCAGGAATAGTTGTATCTTGCCAAACCTCCTCTTCTGTTTGAGTAATTTCGGGAGTTGGTTCAGGTTCATAAATTGATTCCGTTTCTTGAATTTGTTCAGAAATAGGCTCGGGTTCAGGATCAGGTGAAACTTCTGCAGGTATTTCATCTTCGGTAATCATATCCCAAATGTTGCCTTCGGGATTCTCAATTATCTCGTCTGTTGCAATATTCTTTGATGGAGGTTCCGGGGCAATTGTTTGATAATAAGGGAAATCACCAGGATATTTTCCTGTTTTTTCTAAAAGCATCGTATCATCATCAGGTTCGCCAGGATTGAACCCAGCTACAACCTCCTCTGGTCTTAATTTTTCATCAAAAATACTCATTCTGCACCCAAATTAAAATTGCCAAATTAACCCAAGACGAGCAAACACACCTCGCTCACGATAACCTTGCCACAAATAATTGTCGTTATTGGTTAAGTTATTCAATTCTATATCAACTCTAATATTTTGGTAGATTTCATAATCTACTTTTCCATACAAGTTAAAATACGAATTAATTTCATTTTTGTTATTTTTATCGGTATATTTCATAGAATTATAAAGAAATCCAATCTCAATATTTCCCTTGGTAAAGAATTTCAATCTATATGCTAATGTTCCAAAAATTTTGGGGATATAGGGAATAGTATTACTTTGATAATCCAAAACTGCTACATTTGTACCAATTGTTCCTAAAAGTTTGGAATTTTTAGTTATTTCCCAAAAGCCTTCTGTTGATAATTTAATTATATTTGCTGTTTCGAATAGCAAATCAATATTATTTAAACTATCTGAATTAAAAAATGGATAATATTCATAAAAATTCAACGAGCCTTTGATGGTTATTCCTTTCTTTGTATCAGGTTGATATTGAACAATACCTTTGATTATTGCACTTGCTCGTGGATAAATTATCTCGTTTATTATGTTTAAATATGGATTTTGCCGATAAAAAGTAGTAGCAAAGTCTTTATCCAAACCTGTGTAAAATTCCGCTCTAACAGAATAATCCAAATTTGGCAAATAGCTTAAAATCATTTTCATTGCTATCATCGATTGAGCATCTTCTTTGGTATTTGATGCAAATTGATAGCCTAATTCACCTTCCAATGTCATTTTTTCATAATAAATTGCACTTCTTGCCATAAGTTGATGAAACGACAAATCGCTACCCGAAAAATTACCAATGTTCAATTCTGCCGAAGCACCGAATAAATAATTCTCAAACTTTGTATCAATATCCAAAAAACCATTAAGCCTATTTTCAAACAAATTACGATTAGATTGTGATAATTGGTATGTATTGAATCCAGCACCCGTTTCAAAATTAAATCCTTCGTAATTCCCTTTGCTCTTCAAAGAAAAATCAAGGTCTAATGCAGAACGATTGTGAGATAATTGCGTTCCATATAAGTTAAAATCAGAATAATTTACTTTTATATTGGTAAGAGTGCGGCTTCCGCCAAATATCCAAAAGAAATCGGGCGCAATATAATCTGAATTTATCATTAAATTAAAATTTTGATAATCTGAATTTTTTACATCGCCTTGCGAGGAGTTAATGCCTGCTTTGCCATACAATTCATATCCAACAAAATTTGCACGATAACCCGCCAATAAATCAACTGTAGAAAAAAGTCCAAAACCAGCCTTAACAAAAGCATTTGGCATTATTGGAAATTGCAAGGCTTTGGGGATTTGGGGCGGTGGAATAAGCAATGATGGTTGTTTATCCAATGGGTTAATTGAATCTAATTCCGCTGCTGAAAAACGAGTTTGTGGTGTTGGTAATTGCTTGCTTCCTGCTTTTACATTAACTTTACCAACTCCATCAATGTTCAATTCCAATAATTCCACAGGTTCTTGTTGCTTAGGTGCTTGTCCTGCTTGTCCAAACAAATTAATGCTACCAAATAAAAAAATCAGAACTACTATTTGTATTTTAATAATTTCACTATTTTTAACTATTTTTTCCATTTTTTTTCCTCAATTTTTAATAATTCTACTAATAATTCTACTAATAATTCTACTTATCTTCAAGTTTATTGGTTAAAAACTTTAGTCTGGAGCGAGCTGTTTTAGAATAATCATCATCGGGATTGATAGCAATTAAAGATTTATAAGTATTAATTGCAGAGGCATAGTCTTCTTTCTTTTCGTAAGCTTCGCCTAATGAAAGTAATGATAATGGAAACCAAACTTCCACATTTGAATATTTGTCTTTTACAACATTGAAAGAAACTATTGCTTTGTCGTAATTCATTAATCTCATATACATTTCGCCTGCACGGTATTGACTTTCTGCGGCTAATTCGGGATCTTCGGACAAACTTGCTAAAAGTTCAAATTGCTTTAATGCCGAATCATTTTGATTAGTATTTCTTAAGTACATTCCAATACGATAGCGAGCACTCAAGCCATAAGGATTTGTTGGGTATTGATTGGCAACTTCATTATATAAGTTCAATGTTTTTACTGTATCTCCGAAACTTAATGCAATGTCTGCTCTTTTATATAATGCTTGTGCTGCAAAATCAGTTTGCTTATATGTTTGGTAAATTGAATTATAGACCGAATCAGCTTCCATCAAAAATGTATTGTTACGAAGTACTTGAGCAAGTTCGAGCAAGGCTTTTGGAGCAAAATCACTACTTGGATATTTAGTAGCAACTTTTTTAAATGTTGAAATTGCTTTCTCTATTTCGTTAAGATTAAGATAGCTCATCGCCATCCAGTACATTGCTTCTGCATTGTATTCGCTATCGGGATGCTTTTCCAAAAAGTGTTGATATTCTTGGGCCGCATCGCTATATTTTTGACCCGAAAAGAACATTTCTGCTTTTTTGAAAGCAAATTCCTCAATAGCTGGCGAGTTAGGATTGGATTTGATATATTGATCTGCTAATGCTATTGCCTCGTCATTTCTGCCCAAAGCAACATAGCAATATTGAGTGCTTTTGAGAGCTTCGGGAGCAAGCCCATCACTTGGGAAAAGTTCGATTACTTTACGATAATATTCCAAAGCCTTTTCGTAATTTCCTTGATTAAAATAGCAATCTCCGATTGAGTAATACGAACGAGGCACAAGATTGCTTTTCGAATATGCCTCTATCAAATATGAATAATTGTTGATTGCATCTTGATATTCTTTTTGTGTGAATTTAATCCAGCCCATTAAGTAAACTGAATTTGGTGCAAAAGGCGAATTTGGATATTTCCCAACAAATTCAAGCAATGAATTTATTGCTTGAGGAAATTGATTATTTCTATAATATGAATTACATAACTGATATGCGGCATATTGACCTTCTTCGGTTTTGGGGCTTAATTGTGAGGCACGCTTATAATATTCTGCTGCTTTGGTGAAATTCTTTTCAAGGAAATATGCATCTCCTTGGCGAGCTAATACTTCGGTCGCAAAATTTGATTTTGGAAATTCTTTGGTTAGAATATTGAAATATTCAGTAGACTTTTTGAAATTTTTCACTCTAAAATATGACCATCCAAGTCCATAAAGAACTTCTTCTCTTCGGTAATTTGGATAATCCTTTAATAAATTTTCATAAGTATTCTGCGCATTTTTAAGCAAATCAGAACGATAATAACTTTCTGCTAACCAGAACATTGCTTCTGATAATTTATTTTCACTTGGGTTAGTGCCGATGTAGTTATTTAAATTATTAATCGCTTCTTTGTAACGATTTAATTGAATAAAGCAAACTGATTTTCGGAACATAATTTCGGAGCGGAAAATATCTTTTTCGGGGAAAAATACAATATTGCTATTTTGAATAATTATATTTGCTTTTTCAAACTCAAATATTGCAGCATCATATTTTTTTAATTGCATATAAGTTGCTCCAAGAAGCAAATGAACCCGAGCCAATATTCTGCCTGATGTTACTTCCTTTTCTGCACGAACCAAATTCTTGCGGGCTTCGTTGTAATTTTCGGCATTATAATTAATCTGAGCAATTTCCAGCAAAGCAACCCCCGCAAATGGATAATCGCTGCGAGAAGCTAAATTGAGAAATTCTTTTTGAGCTTCGTCAATTTTTCCGCTTTTTGCAATAGCCACTGCGTGGTAAAATTCAGCAAAATCTTTAAGCTGCTTTTCGTCATCGCCCGCTTCGGCAATAACTTTTTCGAAGTAATTTATCGCTTCTGTATAATTATTATTCTTTAAATTTGACCAACCAATTCCATACAAAAAGTAAGTTCTTAATTTTGTATCGGTATAAGTTTCTATAAAAGCATTCATTTCCGATATTGCTTGCGGATAATTACCGATAATATTATAGGCTTCGCCTTTCATATAACTTATTTCGTCAATCGAGTATTTTGTGTATTTTTGCGGAGCATATAATTTTCCTATAGAATCCTGCATCTGAATATGATTATAGATGTTTGAAGCAGTTTCTAAATCAAACAAAGCTCGCGATGGTTTACGCAGCAAAATATGATTATTTGCAGAACGAATTGCAGAAGAAAGCACAGCACTTGAATATGGATATTCATTGATGATATGATTGTAATTAACTATTGCACTATCATAATCTTGATTGCGCTCGTAAACTAATGCGATTGCAAAATAAGCATCTGTAACCAAATCAGATTTAGGATTTTCTGTGATAATTTGCTTAAACGATGGAATTGATTCATAATATCTTCCTTGCTGATAAATTGCAATTCCCTGCCAATACAATGCTTGGGATTGTAGCTCGGAAAAATATTCTAAATCGTTCCTACGGGAACGATCAAATTCTATTCTTTTTAAAGTTTGCTCAAAATACTCTTGGGCTTGTTCCCACTTTTCTTGTTCAACATAAATCAACGCAATTTGCATCAAAGCATTTGATTGCAATGGAGAATTTGGAAATCTATCCACAAAATTCAACAATGTGTTTTTGGAGACTTCGTAATTGCCCGAAATTAAATCTACTTTTGCTCTTAATAGCTCGGCTTTGCTATAAGTAGGATTATATGGGAATTTGTCAATACTCTTAATTAAATTTAATTCTGCTTCTCTTAATAACTTTTCTTCAAAAAGTTTTTCAGAATTATAAAATACGCGCGTGCCATAATCAATTTCATTTAGTTGTAATTGACCATTAGAATTGGATTGAAATAATAAAAATAGCAATACTGCAAATATTATTTGTGTTTTTTTATTATTATTTTGAATTTTTTTAATAAATTCCAAAATAAAATTACTCGAAAACATAATTTTGTGTTTCCCTCTTTTGCTGCAATGTAAAATTACGGAATTTTGCATAATTAAAGTTATCTTTTTTTGCAAATTAGTTAATTTTGAATAATTTATTAGTTGCAGTTTTCCACAATCGTTAAAAATAGAGCAAAAATGAACAAAATTTTAATTACATCTGCCTTGCCTTATGCAAATGGTTACATTCATTTAGGTCATTTAGCGGGCGCTTACCTTCCCGCAGATATTTACGCCCGTTATCAAAGATTAAGCGGCAGAAGCGTATTATACGTATGTGGTTCAGACGAACATGGCGTTGCTATTACTATTTCAGCCGAAAAAGAAAAAACAACACCAGAACAAATTATTGATAAATACCATTATGCAAATTTAGATGCATTCCAGAAATTCGGTATGTCTTTTGATATTTACAGCCGCACCTCACTGCCTGAACATCATTTGCTTGCTTTAGATTTCTTTAAGTCTGCACTTGAACAAAATCTACTCACCGAAAAGGAGGAAGAACAATTTTTCGACCCCACAGTTAATATGTTTTTACCAGATAGATATGTGGAGGGTACTTGTCCTAATTGCGGTAACGACCGAGCACGTGGCGACCAATGCGATAGCTGCGGTGCTTATTACAATCAAATTGATTTGAAAAATCCTAAAAGTATCATTAGTGGGCAAACTCCAATTGTGAAGAAAACAACTCATTGGTACTTTAAATTCCAAGAATTCCAAGAATTTTTAGAAAATTATATTGAATCAAATTCACACATTTGGAAGGATAATGTACTGCAACAAACTCGCAGTTGGCTGAAAGCTGGATTAGCCGAACGAGCCATTACTCGTGATTTAAATTGGGGCGTAAAGCTAAGTGAATTGCCCGAACTTTCTGCTGACAAAAGTGCCGGAAAAGTACTTTATGTTTGGTTTGATGCAGTTTTGGGCTATATTTCTGCAACAAAAAAATGGGCAAAAGAAAATTTAAATGACGAAAATAAATTTGCGGATTGGTGGCAAAATTCCGAAACAGAATATTATGCATTTATTGGAAAAGATAATATTGTGTTCCATACTTTAATTTTTCCCGCTTTACTTCATTTTAAAGGCAATTATATTTTACCTAAAAATGTCCCCGCAAATGAATTCTTAAATTTGGAAGGACAAAAGTTCTCTAAATCACGTAATTGGAGCATAGATCTTCGTGATTTTTTGGCAGACTTTCCCGAGCCACACTATGTAGATGCTTTGCGATATGAACTACTAATGAATTTACCTGAACAAAGAGATGCCGACTTTACGTGGAAAGATTATCAAGCAAAAAATAATAATGAATTAGCAGCGATTTTTGGTAATTTTATCAATAGAACTTCGCAATTTCTGGGTAAAAATTTTAACGCTCAAGTTCCAAAAATTGATGAAAGATATATTGCTGAGTGGAATAGATTTATAGAATACTTAGATGATAATTTTAAAAGTAATCCAAATTTAGCAAATTATGATAATTTCACATTTGAATTATTCAACGATAATGATAAATTAGTTGTCCTTAGCTTATGGCAAGGTATTGAGAAATCTAAAGCATTTTTGAATCGCTTTAAAATAAAAGAAGCCTTCCAAGAAATTATGAATATTTCGCGTGCTGCAAATAAGTATTTCAATGACGAAGCACCTTGGAAATCCATCAAGCAAAATCCGCAAGAAACTGCAAAAACACTATACACTTGCACTCAACTTGCAAATTCTTTATCAATTTTGCTTGCCCCAGTTATTCCACATACCTGCCAGATAATTCAGTCGTTCATTAGCGATAATTCCGAGATTGGCAATCCAAATAAAGCAACCGAGAATAAGAATTTGTGGGATAATTCAAAGTTCCCAACTCTGAGTTTTGAACATCACTTTGAACTCAAAAATATTCTTTTCCCATTTATTGAAGATAAAACTATCGACCTTCAAGTAGCAAAATTGGGAAATTTACAAAAAAGTAACGAACCAAAGCACGAAGAAGTCGGAGTGATTGATTTAATTTCAATAGATGATTTCCGAAAAATACAAATGAAAACTGCAAAAATTATAGAAGCCGAAAAAGTTCCAAAATCTGATAAATTATTGAAATTACAAATTGAAATTGGGACAGATAAAAGGCAAATTGTTTCGGGCATAGCAAAATTTTATTCACCCGAGTCCTTAATAGGAAAAACTATTGCGGTTGTTTATAATTTGAAGCCCGCAAAATTATTTGGAATTGAGTCGCAAGGGATGATTCTTGCTGCTAAATCAGCAGATGGCAAACTTTCGATTCTAACAACTGACGAAGCAAACTTTGAATCAGGAGCAGAGATTAGTTAATGCACAAACAAAACTCCACTCAGATAAATATCGAAGATTATAATTACAATTTACCACCTGATAAAATTGCTCAATTCCCCTTGGAACAAAGAGAAATGAGCAAATTGCTTTATGCTAATTTGCAAAAAAATACCATCGAAAATAGATATTTCTATGATTTACCTGAAATTTTAAAGAATGAATGCTCCAATAATTCTGTTTATTTGATTCGTAATTCAACAAAAGTATTCCCTGCTCGATTTTTTTTAGAGAAAGATACTGGCGGTAAAGTAGAAATATTGCTCGAATCTCCTATTTCTTACAAATTGCCCGAATTAGCATTAGCCAATCCTTCACCGCAGGTTTGGGAATGTATTGTGCGAGGCAGAAATCTAAACGAAAACACACGATTAAAAGGACATTTTCAAGAAATTGAAATTAATGCTATTATTCAAAAAATTGTTGATGGCAAGAGGCATATTCAATTTGATTGGGCACCAAATTCATTGTCTTTAACTGAAATTTTGGAGCAACTTGGCAAGGTGCCACTTCCGCCCTACATAGCACGCGAAATGCAAGAGCAAGACAAGCAAACTTATCAGACAATATTTGCCGAAAAGCAAGGCTCAATCGCAGCACCAACTGCGGGACTTCATTTTACAGACAAATTAACAAAAGAGTTAATAAAAAAAAATGTGCAAATCTTGGATTTGACTTTGCACGTTGGTTCGGGTACATTCGTGCCTATCAAAGCAGAATCTGTTGATGAGCACGAAATGCACTCAGAACAATTCCAAGTGGATATTGAATTTCTCCAAAAATTGCATCAAGCACTAACTAAACCTAACAAAAAGATAATTGCAACGGGCACAACAAGCGTTCGCACTTTAGAATCGCTTTACTGGCTTGGTGTAAATTTAATTGAATCTGGGGAAATGAATTTTAGAATTAATCAATGGATTTGGAAAGATAAATATAATAACATTGGGGCGAATAAATCAATTGAAGCAATAATAAACTATATGTTAGAGCAAAATATGAATATACTTGTTGCTAATACCCAAATTATGATTATTCCCGGTTATGAATTTATGATGATTGATGGTTTGATTACAAATTTTCATTTGCCCAAAAGCACTCTGCTGTTGCTCGTTTCTGCTTATGTTGGCTACGATAATTACAAGAATATCTATGAATTTGCACTAAACAATGATTATCGATTTCTCAGTTATGGCGATGCAAATTTATATTTGAAATAGATGCAATTTGGTAAATTGGATTTAAGTAGAGTTTGAACTATAACCATTTAAGGAATTACAACAACTTCAAGAAGAAGAACAGAATTTTATTTTTAGACTGCACAACTGGAATTATTAACTATCGCATTCATACAAATACAATAAAGCAAAATTTAATTACACTACTTTCTACAATAACTCGAATGAGTAATTAATTAATAAACAAATAAAGAATAATTGATTAACTTTTCGTAATTTTGTAGTTTATCTTTTTTGATAAGTTCGGCGTGTGGCGCAGCCCGGGTAGCGCACTACTTTGGGGTAGTAGGGGTCGCTGGTTCAAATCCAGTCACGCCGACAAAAACAATAAGTTATGAATAATTTTCAATTTAAAAATGTTTTTAAGGAAAATATTTTGTGGAAAATTATTCAGAAATTTATGAGTTTTCTGTTAATTAATCAAAATAAATTTCGTAATTTTGTATTTTATAGTAAAATTAAATTAGGTTATTAGAATGGTAACTAAGCAAAAGAAAGCAGAATTAGTTGAAAAATTTGGTGATAATCCCAAAGATACTGGAAAATCCCAAGTTCAAATAGCAATTTTATCTGCAAGAATAGCCGATCTTACTCGCCACTTAATCAAGCATCCTAAAGATTTTCATACTCGTCGTGGGATGATTGCTCTTGTTAGTAAACGTCGTCGTTTATTGAACTATTTAGTGGCTACTGACATTAATGCTTATAGAGCAGTGATCGCTGAATTACAATTGAGAAAATAAATTTTTTAAAGAGAAAATCGATAATAGAGAATAATAGATTTATTTTATAATAAATCTATTATTATTTTTTATATTTAGCGCTTAAAAAATACTATGAGTTACTTTATCTGGCAAGATAGTTATGAATTAGGGATCGAAATTGTGGACACCCAACATAAAAAATTGGTTGACTTAATTTCAGATTTGTTGCAATCGTCAATTTTAAATCACGATAACCAAAAGGTTGAAGATATTTTACAACAACTTGTTAAATATACTGAATATCATTTTGCCGAAGAAGAAAAATTAATGATTGAATCAAATTTCCCAAAATTTGAAGAACACCAGATGATACACCAATCTTTTGTTGAAAAAGTCAATGAATTTTATATGAAATTTACTCGCAAAGAAATTGCTCTTGAAATTCAAATTTTAAACTATTTAAAGAATTGGCTAATCAATCATATCCTTATAACTGACAAAGAATTTGCTACTTTCTATTTGAACTATAAATCAATTCAATAAGCCATTAGTCAACATCCGGACAACATACAATCCTTAATTGATGGAATTATCCTAAATTAGCAATCCCATTTCAAATTAATTCATCTTTAATAATATTACTCTTCCCAAGCAAGATAGCTGTAAGTTAGAAATAAATTTTACACATTTTGTAATATTTCTCTAAAAAATCTGTTTATATTTTTGTTAAATTTAGAGTTTTTGGTAAATTAGTAAAAAGAAAGATTGCAGAAGCAATAAAAGTGATAAAAAATGATTGATGAAACATTATTAGACAAATTCGGAATAGGGCAAAGAATGGGCTTATTGGTTTATTGGCTTATTGGCTTATTGTGGACTTTACTTCCGATATTTTTTGTATCAACACGCAAATTAACTATGCACAATTTGGGTGTATCATAAGTCAGATTTGCTGTCATTCCCACGAAAGATAATTTGTATTGGTTTATCTGGTTTAGATGTGCCACATCTCCAAGATGTGGCACATCTGATAACCCCAATTCGCCAATTTCATTGTATATTTTGATTACAGAACTTTCGGAAGGTTGCTGTTATTAAATAAATCTTTTTTTTATCGAGCTATAATTATATTATGCGTTTCAAGAATATTATTTCCTTGAATAATTAAATTATACGAGCCCGATGGAATATCTTTCAAATCAATTTCTAATGTTTTATTGCCATTGTAGTAAAAATTATCATCAGAAATTGTTTTAACCCTTCTTCCCAAATAATCAATTAAGTAGATAGAAACTTTTTGACTTTCAGTCAGATTAAAATTAATTAGTGCCGAGTTTGAAATAGGATTTGGATAAACTTGTATTGATAAATTACTATTATCTTCAATACTTGATGGCTTAATCACTTCAGCTTTCAAATAATAATAAGAATCATTTGAGAATGTAAACTTTTCAATTACATTACCCATAATTAAATCGACAATATTCAGAACTTTTAATTCTTTTTCTAAATTATCTGACTTATCATAAATAATTAAAGACAATTCTTCTCCTTCGATTGCACCTTCAATAATGTCCTCGGTGAGTGGATTATCACCCCAAATTGTAATGGAAGTGAGCGGATTTGCGATAATGGCAGAGCCAACAACTTCCTTTTTAGAATTAATAATAGCAACTTCTCCCGAAATCTGTTTTTCATTTTGAATTTCAATAGAAGCATTAGCACTCGTTCCAGTTTGGCTATATTTAGGATTATATATTTCAGTTTTCTCTTCGGTAATATCTTGATTAATTATTCCACCATAATAGAAATTGATGTTTGGATAAGTGAATTCCACATTTTGACGAGCGATAAACTTATAGCCTTCACCCGGATACATTACACCAATATTATCTGTATTGGTGCCAGGAATGTAACTATTTCCTTTTTCGTCTTTAACTAATAAAATTGAGGAACTAATTGAACTAAAAGCATCGGTTGTTTTCATTTGATACATAGGTAAAAATGGAATAATATACCATTTGCGTGCTTCAAAAGATAAAGGATAATCTTTTGTTTCAATAATTTGACCAGAAATTGTCATAGTATAGGAATAATTATTTGAATTAGTAACAACTTGGTAACCATTCTTTATGTCCCAATCGCCAATTTGATTAACATTATATCCAGGAATATAACTTCTTCCATAACCATCGCTTACATAGGAAATATAATCTTGGGTATCATTAAAAATACTTTCAATATCTAATGTTTCGGGAATAACATTGGAGGAAATTAAGTTAATATAACTGCGGTACAAGGTAATATCAAGATTATTTGCAGTAGACAGGGAAGAGATATAACTTACTTTGTTGTTTGCATAATAACCGGGAGAACTTGAATTATTTGTGTAAGTAGCATTAGCAAAATATGCAGTTCCCGTTTGCCCATCCCAAATTCTATAAATGTATTTTTCATTATTATCAAAACCATCTTTTAATTCAGTGTATTGATTATCTCCCCAAACCGAAATAGAAGTGTTCTCATCATCTTCCCATTTAATTAAACCACCGCAATACAAAGTACCGCCCCGATTAAACCAAACAGTAATATAATCACCAGTAGTAATTTCACGAGTACCAATTTTAGGGTTTGAAGAATACGGAATAATAATTAACGCATTATCACCAGTTTGCGAATTAACAAACCAATTACTTGGAGGAGGATAAGAGGAATTAGTTCTTCTTATCTTAAAGTTCTTCTCGCTATAATCATATATTGAATGATTATAAGAATCAACAAGTTTAATTCTTGCTTCGGTTGATGAAGTATCCTCTACGATCCACAAATATGTAAAATTAGTAGAATTAACCGAATCGGCAATTAATTTATACGTGCTACCACCATCAAGAGAAAGGTAAATATCTAATTTCAAGGAATTAAGCGAGGACCAATTTATTGAATAAGGCTCGCCCGCAGTGATAACTTCATCTCCATTTGGAGAAAGAAGAACAATTCCATTGCCAATAATTTTAAATAATTTACTATTTCTATCAAAAAATGATGAATTATCTAAGTCAAAAATACTAATAACACCTTCGTTTGTTGGCGAATTTGGTATTGTCCACTCATATTTTTTTAAATTTGCAGGAACATTGGAAGCAACAGTCTGCCAAGTGATTCCATTATTGGTAGAAAACTTAATATTAACAAATTCTGTATTTAAATAATCCCAAGTAATATCAAATTTTTGACCAACAATCAATGTTTCTGACCCATTTGGAGTGATTAATTTCAGCCCTTTTATGCTGATTAATTCATCACTATCATCAAAAATACTGGATTGTTTGGTATCCATAATTCTTACAATACATTCAGTAGATGGTGTTTTGGGCACATTCCAAGAATAAACTTCGGATAAAGCAGGATAATTATCAATAATAACATTCCAAGTACTTCCATTGTCAGTTGAATATGATAATCTTACTGAATTAGTTCCAATGCTTTTCCAAGTAATTGGTAAGATTGTTCCCGACATATAACTGCCACTATTTGGAGTTTCTAAATGTAATCCAATAATTGAAAATAGTCCAAGTGTTTCTGAAAAAATGTCTTTTGGAAATCTTTTGGAGATAATTTTGATTTTGCAAGTTTCAGATGGACTTGGAGGTACTACGAAATCATATTCTTCTAAAGTTGCATCAACATTTGCTGCTAAAATAGTCCAATTACTTCCACCATCAACAGACAAGTAAATACTTAAAGTATCAATACCAACTGCCTTCCAAGTAATCTTTTGATTGCTATTAATTTGCCATTGCTCACCTGAATAAGGAGTAAGGATTTGCAAAGAGAAATCTTCTTTATTGTAGATAGCAAATTTACCCGACAAAGATACTTTGGAAGAGAAAGTATTATCTGTAATTTTAATAAAACAATCTTCGCTTGTCAATTCAGGTAGAGTATACGTGTATTTCTTGTTTGAAGTAGGAATAGATTCAGCGATTGTAGTAAATGTAGTTCCATTATCGCTTGAAAATTCAATTTTTATAGATTCGGAATTTTCATAATTCCATTCAATATCAATTTTATTTCCCGAGAAAAATGCATCATCTTCTTTTGGATTAGTCAAATTCAAACTTATTAGATTAGAATCAATTATAGTAAATGTCGGTGTTTTAGATTGGTGAGAAGTATTGAAACTTAATGCTCGGACAATTGCTTTTTGGGATATAACATTACTCGGAACAGACCAAGCATATTGCCCTAAAGTTGCATTTATGCTATCAGCAATTTTCGTATAAGTCATTCCTGAATCCAAAGAATACGCTAAATTGATTTTATCAATACCAAAACTCGCCCATTTAATGTTGATGTTTTCATTGGCATAATAGGTAAGTCCTCCACGAGGATCAAGCAAAGTCAAATAGAAATCTGGTAATTCGCAAACTTCTAACAAATGAATTTCTCCATTACTTGTGCCTGCCAATAAATTTCCATTTGCCAAATAAGTCAATGCTGTAATATTTGTGTTGGAAAGACCATTATTGTTTGGCTGCCAATTCATTCCATTATTAGTAGAAACAAAAATGCCAGAACCTAACGACCCTGCAATTAGCCAACCTGTTGTTTTATTATATGCAAAAGAGGTGAATTTAGTTAATGGAACAGAATTTCTACGAAACCAAGTAGTTCCACTTGTAGAAGTATAGAACAATCCACTATCGCTTGCGGCGAGCACATAAGTATAGTTATAACTAATTAAACTATTGATATTGTAATTTGTAATGCCATCGTTCCTTTGATAAAATGGTGATGGCTCAACCTTGCGGTATATCCCATTGCCTTTTGTGCCAACTAAAATATAACCATTAGCAGTTAGTGTTACTGCCTGAATATTCCTATTAGTCAAACCCGAACTTGAATCAATCCATACTTCTGTATTTTTATCAAGAGTGAAGAACCCATCTCCTGTTCCACAATACAAACCATCGAATTGTTTGGAATAAATTGATTTAACATTTAGGTTGGTCAAGCCAACGCTATATCTTGTCCAAAGCGTTTGCCCAATTTTGCGACGATAAATTCCGCTATCAGTTGCAGCAAATAAATAACCATTGGAATTATAAGTTAAATCATTTACTGATAAATTTGTTAAATCATCATTATAACTTTGCCAAGTCTCACCATTATTAATTGATAGAAAAACTCCCTTACTTTCGGTGGCAGCAAAAACAGTTCCATCAGAATATTGAATTAATTTATTGATTCTGTCATTATTTGTAATTGTGCTTAATTTTGACCAACTACATTCAGATTGAATAATATTCTTACTTGATTTTTCTTGTGCAATTAATTGATTGGCAAATAAAATCAAAAAAAGCACAACAAACAAGTTGAAAATATGCGATGAAATCGACTTAATTTTAAAAAGTTGATAATTAAACATATTATTTATCTCCACAAATCATTTTCATTTATTAATAGCAATTATTTACTATCAAATTTTTTGCCAAAACTATAAATTGTAGTAAATAAAGATAAATAAGAGTATAGAATTGTGGGCAAATTTTATGTTTATTCAATTACTTGAAAAGGAAGAATTACACTTCTCGTTGTTGCATCAAGTTTAATAAAATATATTGAATTTGATAAGTTTTGCTGTAATTTAATCTGTGATTTATTATCAACATAGCCTTTTTCCAAATTACGTCCAAATAAGTCAATAATCTCGTAATTGTAATAGCCTTCCATATTCAAACCAAATAAGTAAAGAATATTATTTTGGTAAAAAGTATTTACTTGATTTTTGATTTCTTCCACACTATTATACTCGATTCTGGTAAAATCAATTTCGTATTTTGTTGCATTTGAAAATGAAATTTCCAATGTATTCAACTGTTGCGGAGAAGGAGATTCAGCAAGCACAACTTCAATTTTGACAGTTGAATCCACTGGAATTGCCTTCGAACTTGTGTAATCCAAAATGCTTTTAATAAACGAACTTTTGTGATTATCATAAGTAATATTTTCAATTGATAGTTCTTTATTGCCTGTGTTTGTAATATAAATTGGATAAATATATTCGCCTTTAAAAGCATCTAAAAAAACATCAGTAATTGCTACTTCACTTGTAGAAACTTTCACCTTTTGTTCAATTGGAAAATCTTCATTAGTGGAAATACTATAAATTCTATCAATTAATTCGGGATATTCAATAAACGGATTGTATCTTTTTTGGATTGCGTAGACTTTTTCGCCTTTGTAGGCTTCTCTATCACTTACGGGATCTAAGACCATCCACTCTCTTAAAACCTTTTCTTGACTTGTTAGAAATGAATTTGGATTGTTGTATCGTAATGAAAAATAGAATAAACTTCTTGCAACATCGCCCTTGTGTGAGTCGCGCGGCTCAAATACTATTGTGCCATTTTTATCATTTCCAAGTTTGGAATTTCCTTCTTGATAAGTAATATTGGAAACAACATAACCAAATGGATAATTTCCCCTTTTTGAATTTGCTGTTTCGTCAGTAGCATAAAGATGGTACAAATCTGCTTTGGGAATGTCATCCTCTGCCCCTAAAGACCGGGGCCAAGTATGTTCGGTATTAAAATGAGTTGTATTGATATCGGGAATTCCAGATGTTTGAATTTTCCTGCCCGTATAAACACATTCTACCCAACCATCAACATTTTGGATATCGCTGAACATCTCTGTTCGTGCATCTTTGTAAGTTAAATAAGTATGATTTTGCAAATATTCGGATAAAGAGGTTTTAAGTTCTAAACCACTTTTATTCTGAGTAATTTCATTCAATCCAGACGGGCTATCAAATTTAAAATCAACTCTAAATAATTCAACTAAACTTGTTTGCATACTTGGAATAGTAAAATATACTAACATTGAGTTTTTATATGTAAGATTATGTTTGCTTATCAAATCTTGAATTTGAATAGTATGATTTGAATTTGAACCGATGGTAGTATTCACATCCGAGAGTTTGAACTGCAAATCAAATCGTGGATTGACAAATACTATTGAATCAATAAAAACATCATATTTGCTGGTATTTTGAATACTGATGTTTTTGCTTTCGTTTTGATTAGTAGTGAAATTAAAAACCGAATAATTTTCCTCAATCTTTAAAAAAGGAGAGGAAAGAGCAAAGCTTGAAGTAATTACAAAGAGTAATATTATTTTGAAAATTCTCATTTTTAGCACCTTAATAATTAAAATTTGACGCATTTCTGATAGATGGTAATAACCAAATAAAAGTAGCAGCGATTGCAACAAAATATAATAAAATTGAAACAATGATTATCACTTTCAGAATCCAAAATGCTCTTGCTTGTTTCTGAAATGCATCAGATAGATCTTTACTATCCATTGTTTGAGCATAATTTTCAAAGGCTAAAGCTGCTTCTCTAAGTTTTAGTCCGGCAAAAATGAACGGAACACCAACTAATGCACCGATGATTGTTATTGCATTAATTGCACCGTAAATTATTACAAAGATTGCCGAAAAATTCATATTCGAGCTCATCTTTGAAATTAATATGCTTTCATTTTCATTTTGGTAATTATTTTCCATTATTCTTCCTTTATTTATTGATTGATTTTCTATATTCAATTACATTTTTCTGATGACTTGTATAATTTGATGCAAATTTATGTTTTTTGCAATTTTCACATTCTAAAACGAAATACAAGTAATTAGTATTTGCTGGATTGGCGGCTGCATAAATTGCTTCTTTGCTTGGCGAATTAATTGGCGTTGGCGGTAATCCGCTAATTTGATAAGTATTATAAGGAGTTAAACGGCTTAAATCTGACTTCCGAATACTCTTTCGGGGATAAATATCATAAAGTATTGTTGGGTCGGCTTGCAATCGCATTCCTATTCGTAACCGATTATGATAAACCGAACTAATTATTGGCATTTCTTCTTTGTTTGCCGCCTCGGATTGAATAATACTTGCTAAAATTAATAATTGATATTCGCTTAAATTGTTCTTAACATTGTTAGAATGAATTGATTTCAAAAATCCTTTTTGTCTATTTACTAAAAATGTAAGAACTTCTTCCAAATTAATTTTCTGAAAAAAATATGTATCGGGCGACAAGTATCCTTCTAATGTTTGTGCATTCAATCCTAACTTTTGGCAAAAATCTTTTGATTTGACAAGTTGTAAATAATCGTCTTTATTAATTTGAAATTCTTTATTTAATATTTCGCCAATTTGATAAATATTCATTCCTTCAATAATTTGAAATTTATTTTGTTTGATTAACTTATTTGTGAAAAGTTTATCAATTAATTCTTTATTGGATATTGAATTAGGTATTTCGTAAACCCCCGCTAAAATATATTTTTTCTTTGTTTTTGCAGTATATTTGAATAGTTGTTGATAAACCCAAACTGGGTGGAAATAGCCTTCATCTCCGAACAATTCTACAATCTTATCCATTGATGTGCCATATTCAATTTCAATTATTGTCGGAGAATCTTTTTCGATTTTTGTATTATAATTGGAATAAATCAGCAAAATTAATGCTGTTGAAGCAAAAATAATTAATAATAATATAATTAAGATAATTTTTTTCATCGTAAAATTAAATCTTTATAAAATACCCAATCTTAGGCTCTGTCCATAAGTCAGACTGAACTTCAATCTTGAAAGTATAAATTCCTACAGGTAATTCATTAATTTTGTTATCAAATAAATCCAAAATTACGTTATTTTTTCCATTTGTTATTTGTTTTTGGAAAGTTTTGAGTATTTGTCCTTCCAAATTGGATATTTCAATTGTTGCATAACTTGAATTATACCTTGTTAAATATTCAAAAGTAAGCGAAATTTCGTTAGTTTCTGTTGGATTTGGATAAATCGAAATATTTTCAATTGTGTTATTTTGTCTAACATTTAATTTGTATATTAAAGTATCGGAATTTCCAATAACATCTCTTGCAATAAACTTTAAATAATTTGCGGGCAAGTCTAAATTATCGCCAAATTCCAAATTATTGGGCACAAATACACATTGATATTTAAATTGCTCTGATGAAGGATTGAAATATCTGTAATAATAATCAGACAAATCACTTGTAATATATTGACCATTTATAAAAATTTCTACTTGATTAGTGTCAGTGAATTTTTCGGGCGAATTATCATAAACTCGCAAGTCAATTGTTGGATTAAGAGCAATATAATCGCCATCTTTTACTTCCTTCCCATCAAACAAAACTTTAATATTTGGCTTTTGATTATCGTTAATTATTTTGTGAGTAAGTTGGTGTGAATTATTGAATAAATAAAATTCCTTGCTTGAATTATTAATTTCAATATTAAGATTATTATCGTCTTCAAGCAATTCACTTTTTAAAGAAATATCATAAATTTCTTTTGAATTTGCTTGAATTGGTGGTTTAATATCTTCATAAATCAATACACTATTATTATTCCAAATTCTAATTTTGATTGAATCAGAAGTAATTCTTGGTGATAAATTTTCTAAACTGATATGAAGCGTATTATTTTTGCCGCGAATTGTTGATGAATCATCAATAATTGTATTCGACTTTTTAATTGCTAATTCCGTTAATGGTTTTAGTTTTAAATCTATACTTTGCAATTTAGGTTCGGAAAATTCATTTAATCGCTCTAAATCAATCTGTATTTGCATTTTGTCATATTTTTCAAAATCCTCTTGCTTATAGTTGATTTCTTGTATATTTTTAGTTAAAGTAGTCTGGTAAAGTGTATCAATTTGTGAAGGAAGTTGATTTACTATTAATAAATTCATTCTATATTTCTCTAAGGAATCGATGTGAGCATTGCTATGAACAATAATCTTCATTAAATTTTGTAAATTTTGCAAATTATTTGAAGTTAAATTTCCCTGATTAACCAAAAATTTCACATTTGCTACTACTATTGCTGAATCTCCATAAGGATTATGTGCTTCAATTGCTTCTCCGACTGCCCAACCTTTTTTGCCAATCATTGCGTAGGAATTTGTCCAGCCATCCCACGACACAGCAGGATAAGTGTAAATTCCATTTACGCTGTCAATTAATTTTGCACCAAATTTCCTCAACTCAGCACGTAATGTATCGTAAGAACCCATTGAAGTTGGGTTGTACATTTGATTCAAAATCGGCGTTTTAAATGATTTGCCACTTGTGGCTATCATCAAATAAGAACCATCTGGGATGGAATCACGAATAAACCTAACTAATTGAACTGGTGTGGAGTCTTGTATCCAAGCATCTCCATCAATCCAAGTGTCAAATCTACGGTAAATAGGCTCTTGTGTTGAATATTCAGGTGGGAAGACAAGCAAATTAAATCCACGGAAATACCTTGCATCTAAATAAACCTTGTTGCCAACTTCCATTATGCCCCACTCAATAATATTTTGGGAATAATCTCCGGAAACGCTCACTAATCGGACTTTATCAAATTTATCATCAAGTTTTATCGCCTCATCTTTTAAAATTAAATTACTAAAATCAAACTTGGTGAAACTCTTGGAAGTTGAGAATTGCATCGAAATTGTATCATTTATTTTTGCATTAATTGCATTGAAATTAATAATCAATGGATTGCTTTTTTTGCCATCTTCATTTTCATAAAAGGCGACAAACTTATATTCACCTTCAGATAATTTGATTTGAGGCTTCCATTCCAAATAATTTACCTGAATTTCAATTTCGTCTGCATTTGAAATATAAACTAATGTGTCATTCTCATAAATTGAAAAAGTATAATTTGTATTTTCACTATGTTCTTTGTTGATTACTCTAAATAAAGGATTACCCGAATCCACATTCCAATTTTCTTGAGGCTCAATAGGCAATAAAATCGGTGAATAAATAAATGTATTTAATGAAAATTTATTATTATCATAGTTATAATCATCAATTAATTTTTCGGGATCTATAATAATTTCTATTTCATTTTCACCAATCTTTTCCGAAATATCAAGTTTAACTTGAAATTCAAAAGAAAAACACACTTCGGGAATGTCTATGAAAATTGTATCAATATTATTGTTGTTCTTATGAATAATCATCATTTTGGTTGGAAAAGTTGATTTTAAACCATTATTATAAATTTTCCCTCTCAAATATGCAACAGAGTCCGCTACGCTAATGTCGGGACTTCCATATTTATTTTTTATTGAAATATCATTTGCATAGATATATAAATCAGGCTTTTTGCTTAATCGTAACTTCAAAAGCGGATCACCAATCATAGCATTATGAAATTGAGTGTATAATTGAGCGCCTTCATCCATTAATCCATTTTTACCATAATTCAGTAAATCGCCAATAAATTGCAAATTTGAACTTGTATCAGATAGATTTTTTATTATTCGTTGAATTATCAGTCTATTTTCATCTACCCAACCATAAGTTGATGAACCAATCGAACCGATAAAACCTTTATTCTTAAAAAATACATAAGATTCATTCCTCGAATGTATTATTCCTGGGTCCGCGTGTGCTCCCGTATTGCAAGATATTGTAGAGAAAAAGGAATATTTTTGATAATTATTCAGTTTATCCACTTGCCAACCCTCCATATCAAAAATACTTTGGTTGGCGTGCCCAAGAAAGTTCACCCAAAGTGCTCCATTATTGATTTTATTACGAATATCACTGGCTTCGGCTGTACCACCAATATTACTATCAAACTTTCGAACTGAATCTGTTGTGCCACACAAATTAGTTTCTTTGATAATCTCGTCAAAAAAATATGATTTAACTTTAGCAAATTTTGCTCTTTCTGGGTCGTTTTCCCCACCAGAGAGAAATAAAAAGTTCTTCATCCAAGGTGCATTAGGGATACTATCGTAATCTTTCAATTTATTTAAATAAATATAACCATCTTCTAAATTAGAAATTGATATTCTTCCAATATTTAATAGTGGATCTAAATTATTTCCAAGTATTGCATACCAATAATCTGCTGGTGGAAAGCCGTAACTGGGAACAAAGTCTGTTGCAATTGCATAGTTTTGTCGTTTGGCAGCATCCCAACTTGCATTTCCAATTATGACAATTGATTGAAGTGAATCTTGCCAATAGTTACGTGCGAAATAAATCAAATTTTTTATTGCGTAAGGACTTTTTTTACCAAAATTGAATTCATTGTAAATAGATTCGGCATCTATCAATTTAAATTTCAAATCGGGATAAGTTGTCTTTCTATAATTAGTATAGTCTTCTGCAATTTGCTTAAAATCATTATGATAAAGCACAAGAACATTTGCTGAATTATTAGTATCAAGTAAATGAGATTTCTCAACTCTGTATATTTTAATATCTGTTAGATTACTCATATCATTTATAATGAAATGAGACTTTTCCGATTTCTTAACAAGCAATTTTGCTGAAAAATTGTCTATTCCTAAATCATTCATTTCTACTTCAAAAGTGGAATTATTATCTCGTATAAGTTCTTCTAATAAAGTTGAATTATTGTGAGTTATCGCAAAATAATTATCACCAACGGATAAAGCATTCATCTTTGGCAAATTAAAACCTAAATCTTTGAAATAATTAACAAAATCTGATGAAATCACTATATTAGTATCATTTAAAATAAAGAAATACAAGGCATTATTATTATTTTTGAAGAACTTGTCTAATTCACTCGAATCAAAGTAATATGGATTGATAGATGAGTAAGTATTGTTTGATAAATCAAGTTTAACTAATAGCAATCCATCATCTTGCAAGTTGAAATCAGCATTATTGTAACTTATTGCAATAATTTGATTCCTACGCCATAAATTTGCAAGTAAGTTATTTTTTAATTGAGTAGCCTTTGGAAATTGCAATTCCTTGTTAAGAGTATCTAATGCGATAATTTTATTTGATTTATATCCATCAATCTCACAAATCGAATTATTTTTAATTTGTATTAACTCAAATTTATTAAGTTCATTATTTCTATTGGGTTTGGATATAAGTTTGGTTTTGATAAAGTCAATCCCGACAGCTCCCTTACGAAATGGATGAACTTCAAAGCTTTTTACTTTCACAACATTTGGACCAGTAAGGATTTTCTCATAAGGAATAGTCAATCGGAAAGTATCTTTGTATAACCTTTTAAATTCGCGTGTATCAAGCGAATCGCCATTGAAATAAATGACAATTTTGAGTTCCGGATATTTATTTGCTTCTAATCCTTCAAACACAGAATCAATTGTGCTTTTAAATGCAAGTTCTAATTCTAAATCTTGATTATTTGCGGGAAATAAATTTAATACAGATGAGAAAGTATTAAGCGATTCTTCTTTTTCGGCAAAAATTTCCTTCCAATACCAGCCTTCGTTTGGACTTGTGTGAGAGTCGTGCAAATTAGAGCCTGCTGAATAGTATAAATCTTTTTCGATGTGGTCGTTAATTATAATTTCACTGATTACCTGTTTGTAACTTCCATCATCATCGAGCAGAGTGTATTTTAGTGGCTGTCTTGCTTGGTCAATTGTTAAAAAAAATGGCTCCTCCGTTGAATAATGATCATAATGAGTAGTATCTCCGATGGAACGTGAACCGAGAAAAATCAACGTATCCTGCGAGTCAAGTTTCCCATTCTGGTCAATTAAATAATAAGGTTTAACATCATTTTTATGTAATAACAATAAATGATTAACACTCATTCCTTCCCAATATGGCATAAATTGCAATATAGAACTAATTGGAACTATTGCGATTGCATCACGATTTGTTGTGATTTTGACATAATCAAGATCGTAATTTAAATCTGATGTTTTTTTGCTTTCAAATTGTATAATCTCTTGATTTTGTATTCGTAAATACTCCTCTTTGGAGGTTTCGGAAAAAGCCAAAATAGGCACAAAAAAAAGAAATACAAATATATTTAATTTGATAAAATTCATAATTGGTAATTTAAAATTATAACTAAAATTTCAATTATGTATATATAGACAAATAAAACCTAATTGTATTACTTTTTTAAGAAAATTATTTGTTAAAATCAATGACTTTTCTAATTTTATCAAATCCTTTGTCTCTTCTTTCAATGGCTCGCAAAGCAGAAGCAAATATCGTTTGATGGTTTAAATTAAAGTATTGCATCAACTCTTCGGGTTCGCCACTCAATCCAAACCTATCTTGAATACCAATAAATTCCATTGGTACGGGATAATTTTTCACCACTACTTCTGCCACAGCACTTCCCATTCCTCCGTGAATTTGATGTTCTTCGGCAGTTACAATTGCACCACATTCCTTTGCGGCATTAACTATTGCTTCGTAATCAATTGGTTTGATTGTGTGCAAGTTAATTACTCTTGCTTTTATGCCTTTTTGCTTTTCTAATTCCTCGGCAGCGAGAAGAGCTTCCCAAACCAATGTCCCACAAGCGAAGATTGCTACATCATTACCATCAGTAAGTTGATTTGCCTTACCAATTATAAATTCTGATTCTGGAGTAGTAAATGATTCACCCGCAGAGCGACCAAATCGGATAAATGTAGGTCCAAACATATTGCCTGAAGCAATCGTGGCTTTTTTTGTTTCATTATAATCTGCTGGAACAATTAAAGTCATATTGGGCAATGTTCGTAAGAAGGCAACTTCCTCTAATGATTGATGAGTTGCTCCGTCAGGTCCAACAGTTACGCCAGAGTGTCCGCCTCCAATTTTCACATTTGCATTATTGTATGCAACAGATATTCTTAATTGATCGGCATTACGAAAAGCAGAAAATGCACTATAACTTGAGAAAAATGGAATTTTTCCGCTCAATGCTAAGCCCACTGCAATTGTTGTTGCATTTTGCTCGGCAATTCCAATCGAGAAGAATCTATCTGGGAATTTATCCCTAAAAAAAGATGTCAGAACTGAACTTGTAATATCTCCTCCCAAAACTACGATATTTGGATTTTGCTCTCCTAATTCTACTAAACCTTCTCCAAACCCTTTTCTTGTTGGTATTTTTCCATAAGATTTGTATTTCATTGCGATTCTCCTTGATTTAGTTTAATTTATTTGATTTTTTAAGTTCAGCATCTAATTTATCCAATTCTTCTAATGCCTTAATTGCTTGTTCTTCATTTGGTGGAACTCCATGCCAAGAGTACTTATCTTCCATAAATGAAATTCCTCTACCCATATATGTTTTAGCGATAATACAAGTTGGTTTCTCAGAATTTTTTGAATTGTTCTTAAATTTTGTAAAAGCACTGATAATCTCTGAATAATTATGTCCATCAATTGTGACAACATCAAAGCCAAATGCCTCAAATTTTTCCTGAAGTGGATATATATTCATTACATCGGTAACTCTTCCGTCAATCTGACAATCGTTATTATCTACTATCCAACAGAAATTACTTAATTTATAATTTGAAGCAGCCATTGCAGCTTCCCATACAGAACCTTCTTCTAATTCACCATCACCCGTCATTGTGAAGGTGAAATTATCTGTTTTATCAAGATATTTCTGACTTAAAGCCATTCCAACAGCAATGGAAACCCCCTGACCTAATGAGCCCGATGAAGTTTCTATTCCAGGTAAATTTGCATCTAATCCAGGGTGCCCTTGCAATCTTGAACCTAATTTCCTTAATGTAGCTAATTCAGATGGATGAAAAAAGCCCGCTCGTGCCAAAGTAGCATACAGAATTGGAGCAATATGCCCTACACTTAAAATGAATCTATCGCGGTTTGGATTTTTCCAATTTTTTGGGTCATAATTCAAAAAACCGCCAAAAAACAATACTGCAAAAATATCAGCTGTTCCTAAGGAGCCGCCACTATGACCTGATTTTGCTAAAAAGAGACTTTTGATAATATCGCGCCTAAGTTCAAGAGAGATTTCGAAAAATTCTTCGATACTTCGCTGTTTGTTCTCAAAAGTTGTATCTGGAAATGAAATATTAAAAGACATTTTTATTTTTTGTAAAATTTAAAAATGCAAATTAGCAATAATTCGTTATTTTTTGGTAATTTTATACTTTCTTAATTCAACATTTTTCAAAGTATGGAAAAACTACTTTCGGTTTGTATCATTGCAAAGAACTCTGAATCAACAATTGATAATTGCTTGAAATCTGTGCATAATATTGCAGATGAAATAATTTTCGTAGATACAGGTTCAACTGATAAAACTATAGAGATTGCTAATAAATTTACTGATAAAATCTATAATTTTAATTGGGAAGATGACTTTTCCACAGCACGAAATTATTCATTAAATCAAGCAAAAGGTAAGTATGTTCTAATACTTGATTCTGACGAAGAATTATCAAATCCTTATGAATTAATTAGTACTTTGAACAATCTTAATGATAATGTTGGCGGTTTGTTGATTAGAGTAAATTCCTATAAATTAAATCCTAATAATCAACTTGAGAAAATGTCTACTGATTTATTGAGAGTATTCTTAAATCATCCTGAAATTAGATTCAAAGGAAGAATACACGAACAAGTATTTGATAGCATTATCAATCTTGGTTTAAAAATTGAAAATTCAAACATTTCCATACATCATTCAGGTTATAATTTAAACGCAAGTGATTTTAAAACCAAGCAGGAACGCAACCTTAAATTACTAAAATTAGCTTTGGAAGAAGATCCAACTAACTTGTATTTATTAAATCATTTAGCTAAAACTCTTGTTGCTCTTGGAAGCATAGAAGATGCTATCAAAATATTCAAAATTATTATTGAAAGGTCTCAAGATATTGGCACTTATACCATCGAGGCAATGAATTATCTCACTTCACTTCATATCCAAAGCAAGAAATATGATGAAGCAAAAAAATGTGCGGAAAAATCATTAACAGCCTTGCCAAATCAAGTATTGCCTTATTTCTTATTAGGTGACATTTTTTATTATACTAACAAGTTAGATTTAGCTTATCAGAATTATAAAAAGTGCTTAAGTTTATTACAAAATAAAAGCTCCACATCTAATATCATAGGTCAAACCCATATTCCATTGGAGAAAATTCACTTTAAAATTGGTGAAACTCTCACAGCATTAGCGATTTACGATGATGCTATCATAAGCTACGAAAATGGCTTGAGTAATAATCCAACTGATGTATTTTGCTTGTTGGGCATTGTGAATGTTCTGATAAAAACCAAAAGACTCGACCTTGCTGAAGCTTTTTATACTCAAGTTAAAAATATTCATCCCGATAATGAATTGGTAAATGATATTGGTAAAAGATTTTTTCAGAAAAATCAACCTACAATTCAGCCAATTAATTCAAATAAAGGAATTAAACATTTACTTTCATTAGCAATGATCGTGAAAAATGAAGAAGAATTTTTGGAAGGATGTTTGCAAAGTGTGCAAGGTTTAGCTGACGAGATAGTTATTGTTGATACTGGATCAACAGATAAAACGATTGAAATTGCCCAAAAATACACAAAAAATATATATCATTTTAAATGGATTGATGATTTTGCAGCTGCCCGGAACGAAGCAATCAAGCATTGTTCGGGCGACTGGATTTTATACCTTGATGCCGATGAACGGCTTAAAGTTTCAAATAAAATTGCTTTTATTAATTTCATCAAAGAAATGCCAAAGAATATTGGAGGAGTGAATTGCATTATAGAAAGCCGTCATTACAAACTTGATAACGAAACTGAAATTCATCGCGGTGGATACCCAAGATTATTTAGAAATTTGGGTTTTCCCAAAATTGAATTTCGCGGAAGAGTACACGAGCAAATTTCGCCTTCTTTGCTCGAGCAAGGTATGAGTTTTATAAATTCAGATATTTTAATTGAACATCTTGGTTATAATCAAGATAGAGAAGTAATGGAGCAAAAAGTAAAAAGGAACTACAAATTACTTTTGCAGCACATTCAAGAGCAACCCACAAATGGCTATGCGTGGTATCAGCTTGGACAAACATTGGCACAAATGAAATTGAACAAGGAAGCAGAAGAAGCAGTTCGTTTTGCAATAGATTGTAAGAATTTGTCCAAATCAGTTATGGCAAGTGCTGCGGCTACTCTATCGCAAATTACTGGAAATCAAAAGAAATTTGAGGAAGCTTTGCACTGGGCAGAAGTATCGCTCGAAAATGCTCCCGAACAAATATATGCTTTACATTTAAAGGCTTATGCACTTTTGTATTTGAATAGATTTTCGGAGGCAGAATCACTTTTTAGAGAAATACTCGAAAAAATTAACCAAAAGAAAGGAATGCCAATGTCGGGTTTTGATATTGAAATTCCAACTGATATAATTATAAAAGGTTTAGAAAAAGCAATTAATAAAAATTCAAATATTTAGAAATATAAATAAAATTTAATATAATTATGATTAACAATTATTTAGATAATACAAGTAAAAATGATAATTTTACTCAAACAAACGATTATCAAATCAACAAAAATACATTGTTTGATAAAATTGGCAAAGTTTTCAAAATCGCGGGCAAAGGACTGCTGGAAAAAGTATTCCTATTGTATAATTTGATGATTGATCCCGAAGTGCCAAAAAATGCAAAATTGGCGATATTTTCAGGATTGACATATTTCATTATGCCTATTGATGCAATTCCTGATTTTCTAATTGGAATTGGCTTTACTGATGATATGTCGGTATTACTTGGAATAATCTATATGTTTTCCACACATATCACAGAAGAACATAAAGCAAAAGCAAAAGAAATGCTGGAGAAATTTATGCAAAGCAAAAAATAAAAAAACAGAAAAATTATATACAATATGAACAAAAAATGACACGAATGAACAAGTGTAAAACTTATTTATTTCTTAATTTGATATTTTTCCTTATTTTGTAAAAAGGAAAAAATTGGTTTTAAAACTAAAGATAAATGCAAAATAACAATGACTGTAAAATTGAATAAAAGTGCAAATAAAGATTTAAAATACAAAGTAGATTTTTTATTCAAAGATATGTTTAAAGATAAGAAAGATATATTTTTGAAAAAGTTAAAATCAAAAAATGGTTACAAAAGGTATACTGAAAGCCCTTTGAGGTATGGAGGTGGTAAATCTTTAGCAGTTGGCAATATTTTGGAATATTTACCCGACAATATTCAAAAAGTGGTAAGCCCTTTTATCGGGGGTGCAAGCGTTGAAATAGCATTAGCTAAAGAGTTAGATATTGAAGTAATTGGTTATGATATTTTTGATTTACTTGTTAATTATTGGAATGTACAAATTAATTTTCCAGTAGAATTATACGAAAAATTGAATGCTTTAGAAAGTAGTAAAGAAGAATATGAAAGGGTCAAAGTTATTTTAAAGAAGATTTGGAACAAAAAAGATGGTCTATTAAAAAACGATTTAACAAATATCGAGCTGGCAACTTATTATTATTATAGCCATAATTTAAGTTATGGACCTGGTTTCCTCGGTTGGTATTCTTCTAATTACAATGATGAAAAAAAATATTTATCAATGTTAGAGAAAGTAAAAAATTTCAATGTTCCAAGACTTCAAGTTTATAATGAAAGCTTTGAAAAATCAATACCAAAACATTCAAATGACTTCCTTTATTTAGACCCTCCGTATTATTTAGATGGCGATAGTAAAATGTTTAAGGGCATTTATCCAATGAGGAATTTTCCAATACATCATAATGGATTTAATCATAAGCTGCTTGCCAATTTACTAAAAGAACACAAAGCTGGATTTATACTATCTTATAATGATTGTACTTGGATTCGAAATGCTTACAAAGATTTTAATATTGTAGAAATTTCTTGGCAATATACAATGGGACAAGGGGAAACAAGAATAGGCAAGAATAGATTAGAGCGAGATTACGATAATAATAATATTAAAACATCACATGAATTATTAATAATAGGATAAAATATGCACATATCTCAAGTTAAAACTGCATTTAAAATTGCAGATGTTGAATATGTTAAAAATTCAACAAAATTAAATTTTAATTACCTTACTGATTTAAAAGATGAAAATGGGAATCCATTACCTAAGGATATTCTTACAAAGAATTATTCAAGAGTTTATTTGATTGTTGTAAATGGTGAAATAAAGAAAATAGGAGCGTCCCAAGATAAAGGAGGAATGAAAGGAACTTTATCAATATATAGAGATGGCGGGATAAACGGAAGACCAAGTATTAGAAGTTATGGAGTTTGGTATTTTCTTTATTCAACAATATTAACAGGCAAAAAAATTGAATTTTATATGATTTATCACGATGATTTTGAAGCGGAAGTTAAAGGATTATTCGGATTACACAAAGTACCTAATGCAAGTATTAATTGCAAGGTTATTGAAGAGTGTTGTTTAACAGATTATTTATCAGTTGAAAATCAATATCCAGATTGGAATATTCAAGAACAAGGAAAAGATTGGCCGGAAGAAGTAAAGAAAGAACATTCAGCAATTACACGTAAAAGTCTAAAAAACAAATCTAAAAGAAAACAAGCTGAAATGTAAAATTACATAAAATAACAGGAAAAATTACTATTTTATTGATTGAAAAATGGTAATTTTGGATAATCTTGTCCAATTACAATGGAAGTTCTCACAAATAATGAAGAATCAATCTCCGTTACAATAAGTGAATCTGCAATGCCAAATACTTTTGCTACTTTCTTTGCTGATGCAAAATCTCCCATTCTATCAATTATCATTGATTTTGGGGCTTGTTCTGGAAAGTTCCCTATTTCAACAACATCGAAGTTGCGCAATTGCATATAGTTACGAGCTTTATTTGCTAATCCATTTATTGTTGTTGAATTTAATACTGAAACTTGAATAACTTCTAAATTGTTCAGTTTCTCAATATTTTCTTCTAATTGAGAATCCACTGGTGGTGAAATAATCACTCTATTTGTAAAAGACATTACCAGAAGTGTAACAAAAAGAAGCATAAATCCGTTTAATACATTAAATGATGTACGGATTATTTTATCAGATTTTTCTTTTAATCGTTCTTTGATATTGTTTATTGAAAATTGCATTTTTCCCCCAATTCAAAATTACAAAAACTTAAATTTATTTATAAAAAAATATATCAATAATTGTGCCGTTATTAATCAAAAAAAAATGGAGTTTTATGAAATTCTTAAAATCTTTTCTGTTTTTATTAGTTTTTGGATTATTTTTCGCTTCAAATACTAATGCTCAAACAGAAGCAATGCTTATGATGTATCCTAATACATCGGATACCGAAATCACTTTCATTTATGGTGGGGATGTTTTTGTTGTGCCACTTAATGGTGGTTTAGCTCGTAGAATTACAACCTCACTTGGAATTGAACAATTCCCACGCTTTTCGCCAAATGGCAAAACTATTGCTTTTATTGGCAATTATGACGGAAATGCCGATATTTACACAGTTCCAAATTATGGCGGTCAGCCTTTCCGCGTAACTTATGGAGTGGATTTGCCTAATTTGCCAGACCGTATGGGTCCTGATAAAATCATTATGCAATGGACAAAAGATGGTAAAAAAATTCTTTATCGAGGTCGCCAAGATACTTGGAATTCATTAGTTGGTAATTTATACACAGTTGCAAGTGATGGTTCGATGCCAGAAATGTTACCATTACCAAAAGGTGGCTTTGCCTCGTTCTCACCTGACGAAACAAAACTTGCTTATAACCGAATTTTCCGTGAATTCCGCACTTGGAAAAGATATAGCGGCGGGCAAGCAGATGATATTTGGATTTATGATTTCAAAACAAATAAAATAGAAAACATCACAAATAATCCTGCACAAGATATTATTCCAATGTGGGCTGGAAATAAAATTTACTTTTTATCTGATAGAGATAGAGTGATGAACTTATTTGTTTATGATTTATCATCTAAACAAACAAAAAAAGTGACAAATTTTACTGATTATGATGTTAAATTCCCTTCATTAGGAGCAAAGCACATTTCGTTTACTGCTGGTGGTGCTGTTTATTTAGTTGATTTAGCAAATGATCAAGTTAGTAAAGTGCCTATAATGATTTCAGAAGATTTTGCAAGTTCGCGTCCCGAAATTGAACCTGTAAAGAACTTTATCGCTGGTTCGGAAATTTCTCCAAAAGGAAATGCAGGATTATTTGCTGCTCGTGGTGATTTATTTATAGTTCCTGCCGAAAAAGGAAATGTCATTAATATTACAAAAAGTGTTGGTGTTCACGATAGAAATCCCAGATGGTCTCCAGATGGCGAATGGATAGCCTTTATTTCCGATAAATCTGGGGAAGATGAAGTGTATATAATTAAACCCGATGGAAGCGGACTTACTCAATTAACCAATGATGCAAAGTCTTATAGATTTGAATTAGATTGGTCGCCTGATAGCAAATACTTACTGAATTCTGACAAAGAAATGAACTTGTATTTGATAGATGTTTCCGCAAAGAAATCCAAAACTATTGCTCATTCCAAAGTTTGGGAAATCAGAAGTTTTGGATTTTCACCAGATTCCAAATGGATAACTTATGTGGATGCTGGAGATAATCAATTCAATCAAATTCACTTGTACAATATTGCCGATGGCAAGACCCATAAGATTACTTCAGAATTTTACAATTCATCACAACCAACTTGGGATCCAGACGGGAAATATTTGTTCTTTGTTTCCAGTCGTCACTTCCAAGGTAAAGTTGGTGAATTTGAATATAACTATTTATTCGAAGATATGGAGAATATTTATGGATTAGTACTAAATAATACCGACCAAAATCCATTAGCTAAATACGAATCTGATTTAATGATTTCTCCTGATAAAAAAGTAGAAAAATCAGACAAAAAAGCAAAAGACAAAGATGCAAAAGATAAAAGTGCTGAAGTTGATAATTCAATTAAAATTGATTTAGATGGTTTGCAAGATAGATTATTCGAAATTCCTACTCCTAATGGCGGATATTACGGATTAAATGTATTCAATGGAAAAATCTATTATGCAAGATATTCCTCTTCAACAACTCCTTCATTTTACTCATTCGACCTCAAGGAAAAGAAAGAAGAACAAGTTGGCGATTTTTCCAGATTTGCAATTTCAAACGATGGTAAAAAAATATTAGTTGCTAAAGACGGCAATTATTATATCGCTGATTTAGGCAAGAAAGTTGACCTAAAAGGTGGAAAACTTAATATTGAAAATATGGAAATGTATTTGGACAAAAAAGAAGAATGGACTCAAATCTTCAACGAGGCTTGGAGACAAATGAAATACTTCTTGTATGATCCAAATATGCACGGAGTGGATTGGAAAGCCATTAAAGAAAAATATGCTAAACTTTTACCTTATGTGAATACTCGCTTTGATTTAACTTTCTTGATTGGCGAAATGATTGGTGAATTGGATATAGGTCATGCTTATGTTGGCGGTGGCGATATGCCTAAACTTCCAGTAGTCAAAATCGGTTTATTGGGTGCTCGATATTCATTAGATAATTCTGGTTTCTACAAAATTGAAAAAATCTTCGAAGGCAGAAATTGGGATCCAAAAACATATTCTCCTTTAACAGAGCCAGGTTTGAATGTAAAAGTTGGCGATTATATTATTGCAATTGACGATGAACCATTAAGCAAATTAAATCATCCAAATAAAGCATTGAACAATAAAGTAAATCAATATGTTAAATTAACAGTTAATTCTAAACCAAGTAAAGATGGAGCGCACGATATTTGGGTTAAAACTATTGGTAACGAGGAAAATCTTATTTATTTAAATTGGGTTGAAAACAATAGGCGTTATGTTGAAAAAGCAACCAATGGAAGAATTGGCTATATTCACATTCCAGATATGGGATTTGATAATGGTCTTTTGGAGTTCGTTAAGTATTTCTATCCACAACTTAATAAAGAAGGACTTATCATTGATGACCGCTATAATGGTGGCGGAAATGTAAGCCCATTAGTTATCGAGAGATTACGCCGTGAATTTGGTGTTGCCGAACACGCTCGCAACCAAGAAATCATCACTGGTACTCCCACTGCTACAATGCCTGGTCCTTTGGTTTGTTTGATTAATCAACAATCTATGTCCGATGGTGATTTATTCCCTTATCAATTCAAGAAATATAATTTAGGAAAACTTATCGGCAAACGCTCTTGGGGCGGTGTTATTGGTATTCGTGGGTCTTTGCCATTTACTGATGGTTCATATATGACGAAGCCTGAATTTGCTAACTTCGGAACAGACGGAACTTGGATATTAGAAGATGTGGGAATGATTCCAGATATCGAAATCGAGAACGATCCTCACAAAGAATGGATTGGTGTTGATGAACAATTAGACAAAGCAATTGAAGTTATTCTTCAAGATATTAAAACTAATAAGAAACAACAATTGCCTAAAACTACACCACCATATCCAAAGAAATAACACAGTTAAGTTTATATTAATTAATCCTGCAAATTCAAAACTTGCAGGATTTTTTTTGGTTTAAATTATTCTTATCTAATGTTAATGACAATTATTTAAGATTTGTTCTTTCTGGACATCATCTTTTTTTTTGCTATTTAATTTCAGGAATCTTTGTCTAAATTAAATATTTACAGATTCACCATAAGCATTTGCTGCGGCTTCCATCAAAGCCTCGTTCAATGTTGGATGGGAGTGAATTGTTTTGAAAATGGACTTGCCAGTTGCTCCAATACTACGAGCCAATCCAGCTTCACCAATTAATTCCGTCACATCAGGTCCAATCATATTCACACCAAGAACTTCTCCGTATTTTGCATCAAATATCATTTTAACAAAGCCAGAATTATCGCCAATAGCAGTTGCTTTGCCACTTGCAGCAAATGGGAATTTGCCAACTTTTATTTCGTATCCCATTTCTTTTGCTTTCGTTTCGGTCAAACCAACGCTTGCTACTTGAGGAATGCAATAAGTACAGCCTGGGATATTATTATAATCAACACCACTTGTGTGATGTCCTGCGATATGTTCGGCAGCTTCAATTCCTTCAGCAGATGCTTTGTGGGCAAGCCAAGGAGCACCGGCAACATCACCAATAGCATAAATGTTAGGAATATTAGTTTGCATAAATTTGTTGGTTTTAATAAAGTTTTTTTCTAATTCAATACCAACATTTTCTAAACCAATATTTTCGATATTTGCTTGAATTCCAATCGCATTTAATGCATAATCAGCTGTTATAGTTTTTTCACTTCCATCTTTTGCTTGAATTTTTATTTCCGCTTTGCCATTCACTGTATTTGCCGAAAGAACGCGAGTGGAAGTTAGAACTTCGATTCCATATTTTTTATAATGTTTTAGCAACTCTTTGGAAACATCTTCATCTTCAATTGGCAATAATCTATCCATCATTTCGATGATTGTCACTTTTGTCCCAAGTGAACTATAATAATAAGCAAATTCAACTCCAATAGCACCCGCTCCCATAACGATAAGAGATTCGGGTTTAGTGTTGAGAGTCATTGCTTCGCGGCTTGTAATGATTACTTTGCGGTCAACTTCGATGCCAGGAAACATTCTTGGACGAGCACCGGTGGCAATCATAATATTTTTTGCAGTGATTTTATCTGTAATTTTACCATCGGCATCAGTTACTTCAACTGTATTTTTATTGATAATTTTACCAAAACCAATTACTGCTTGAACTTTATTTTTTTTGAATAAAAATTGCACGCCTTTCGACATTTTGTCGGCAACTTTTCGGCTTCTTTGCACGATTTCATTAATATCAAATGAAAAATCGTTCACTTGCAAACCATAACTTTTAGCATCTTTGATGTGATGAATCATTTCAGCACTTTTCAATAATGCTTTTGTGGGGATACAACCCCAATTTAAACAGATACCACCAAGTTCTGCTCTTTCTATACAAATTGTTTTTAATCCTAATTGAGATGCTCTGATAGCGGCTACATATCCACCCGGACCAGAGCCAATCACTACCAAATCTGCTTGATGTTCGTTCATCAAATAACTCCGAATTTTTGAATTGAAAATAAAATAGACGTATAATTTTGATTAGAATTTTGTAATAATTCAAAATAATATTTGTTATTTATTTGATTATAAAGAATAATTATTTATATTTGTGTTCATAAATTTGTAAAAAAGTTAATATTTTATGAAAACACAAGAAACTTTTATTAATATCGAAAAAAGAGACCAATATATTAGGGAAATTGCTAATAATTTTCAGAAAAGTAGAATTTTATTTTCAAGTTTAGAACTTGATGTATTTACAGTAATTGGAACTGAAACAAAAGCAGTTTCTCAAATTGCAGAAGAAGTGAATGCAAATGTAAAATCATTAGAAAAGCTTCTGAATGCTTTGGTCAATATGGGCTTTTTGCTTAAAAAGGGCGATACCTACACAAATAAGCCCGATTCCCTGATTTATTTAAGTCGTGAAAGTCCAAATTATCTTGGCGATTTAATGCACATCGCCTCGCTTTGGGATAATTGGAGTAATCTAACACAAACAATCCGCATTGGCAAACCTGTTCGGTATCAGGATATTTCCGAGAAAAGTGATTCTTGGTTGGAATCATTCATTTTGTCGAGTTTCCGTGAATCCAAAAAATATGCCGATTTAATTTGCAAACAAGTTCCAGTTAAAAATCCGTATAAAATTCTTGATTTAGGAGCAGGTTCTGGTGTCTATTCAATAGAATTTGCAAAAATGTACCCCAAATCAACTGTGTATGCACTTGAATTGCCTCGAGTAGCTAATATAACGCAAAAATTTATTGATAGATCCGGTTTGAATGAAAGAATAAAAGTAATTTCTGCGGATATGATTACTGATGATTTTGGCAAAGATTATGATTTGGTGATATTATCCGATGTATTGAGTGAGTTTTCGTTTCAATCAAATTTGAATTTAATGAAAAAAATCTATGATTCTATGAATTTCAATGGAGTGATAGCAGTATTTGATTATTTCTACAATGATGATAAAACTGGTCCGCAGGAATCCACAATGCAAGCTCTAAATATGATGATTAATACTTTAGATGGCGAAGTGTTGAATAATACTGATATTTGGTTTGCACTCAAAGAAGCTTGGTTTATGGACATTTACAAAGTAGAAACTAACTTTGGAAAAAGCCTTATAATTGGAAAAAAATGACATTTTGGTGTTTGGTGTTAGGAGCTAGTTAAATTTGTAGGGGCAGAGCTTGCTCTGCCTATGATAGAACCTCTCCCTAACTCTCTCCG
>DYLM01000076.1:7735-9580 GCA_020722095.1 Chloroherpeton thalassium | reverse complement strand
TATGCAAAAAATTATTATTCTTGATTTTGGCTCGCAATACACTCAAATTATTGCCCGAAAGGTGCGAGAAATTGGTGTTTATGCCGAAATATATCCTTTTAATATCTCAATGAATGCTTTGCTCCAGCTGGCTCCTGCTGGCATCATTCTTTCTGGTGGTCCCAATAGCGTTTATGGTGATAATGCTCCTCATCCATTCCCTGAAATCTTCCTACTTGGCATTCCTATTCTCGGAATTTGTTATGGACTGCAATTAATTGCCTTTCTTAACGATGGAGTTGTTGATAAATCCGCTGCAAGAGAATATGGCAGAGCTAATCTTATTATTGACAAGCCAAATCTTCTCCTTGACGGCATTTCTTCATCTCAAGTTTGGATGAGTCATGGTGATTCTCTCAAAACTTTGCCCACTGGCTTCGAAATAATTGCCCATACCGACAATTCTCCTATTGCTGCTATCCAAAATGCTAATCAAAATATCTTCGGAGTTCAATTTCATCCCGAAGTTCATCATACTGCGGACGGAAAAACTATTCTTGAGAACTTCGCAAGACGTATTTGCGGCATTAAAACTAATTGGTCAACTCATTCTTTTATTGATAATGCTACCAAAACTATTCGTGAGCAAGTCGGAGATGATGAAGTTATTTGCGCACTATCTGGTGGCGTAGATTCAACTGTTCTTGCCGTTCTTCTTCATAATGCTATTGGCGATAAACTTCATTGTATTCATATAGATACTGGCCTTATGCGTCAAAATGAAAGCACTATTCTTATGGAACTATTTGATAAACATTTCAAAATGTCTGTTGAACTTATAAATGGTTCTGATATTTTTCTTGGACGTCTTGCTGGCATTACAGATCCAGAACAAAAACGTAAAATTATTGGCAAATCTTTTATTGATTTATTTGATATTGGCGCTAAAAGATTTAATAATGCTAAATGGTTAGCCCAAGGCACTCTTTATCCTGATGTTATTGAGTCTATTTCAGTTAATGGTCCTTCGGTAGTGATTAAATCTCATCATAATGTTGGTGGTTTGCCCGAAAAAATGGGTCTTAAACTTGTTGAACCATTCCGTGAGCTTTTTAAAGATGAAGTTCGTGCTGTTGGACGTGAGCTTGGCGTGCCTGATTGGTTTGTTAATCGTCATCCATTTCCTGGTCCTGGCTTGGCAATTCGTATTCTTGGAGAAATAACTCCTGAACGTATTGATATTTTGCAAAGAGCCGACACAATTTATATTGAAGAAATTAGAAATGCTGGTCTTTATGACGATATTTGGCAAGCTTTTGCCGTACTTTTGCCTATTCAAAGCGTTGGAGTAATGGGTGATGAGCGTACTTATGAAAGTACTTGCGTTTTAAGAGCTGTTACAAGCGTAGATGGTATGACTGCTGACTGGTTTCCAATGCCTTATGATGTATTAGCTAATATTAGCAGCAGAATTATTAATGAAATTCGTGGTATAAATCGTGTTGTTTATGATATAACAAGTAAACCTCCCGGAACAATTGAATGGGAATAAACAAATATTAATAATAATATTATAATAACTTATAATTTTAATGGTCTTGAAGATGTTTCAAGACCATTATTTTTTATTACAGAACATTTTTTTTAGAATATATAAATTTTTATAAATATTTGAATAATTAATTTATTAATTTTTATAATAAAAGTTTTTATTTTTATAGAAAAAGTATTTAAAATAATCAAAAAAGTATTTAATTTTATAGAAAAAGTATTTAAAATAATTATAAAAGTATTTAATTTTATAGAAAAAGTATTTAAAATAATTATAAAAGTATTTAATTTTATAGAAAAAGTATTTAAAATAAT
>DYLM01000076.1:0-7635 GCA_020722095.1 Chloroherpeton thalassium | reverse complement strand
AAAAGTATTTAATTTTATAGAAAAAGTATTTAAAATAATTATAAAAGTATTTAATTTTATAGAAAAAGTATTTAAAATTTGTGTATAAACACGTGTTATTTTAATAATATTAATCGTTATTTAAATATAATTATATGAAAAAATAATTTGAATATTAAATATTATTATCTGTAAGTATATTATTCATAAATATACTAATAAATTTATTTGCTGAACATAAAAAAGGCTGCTCATTGGAACAGCCTTTAATAGATTATTGCTAATTATTCTAAAACTAATTTATCTATAATAAGTAAGAATAAATGTTCATAACCATAAATTATTCCTTTTTTCTTGTCCAATAAGAAGTGCGTCCAATTAATGAGATGCCAATATAACCGCGTATCTTCAATTTATTCTTATTATCTAACTTCATAAAGCAATCATAAGTCTTTCCGCTTTTTGGATCGTAAATTGTTCCACCTTTCCATTCATCACTACCATTAAAAGTAAAATCTTTGAGAATAACCAAATCCAATAATGGTCTTGACTTTAACTTAGCGTCAGGATTTTTATCATCCATCTTGGGTTTACCATTGCGATTCGGCTCTTTTAGCCAAATTAATTTGCCGTAGAACTTGTTATTCTTTTGATAGATTTCAATCAGCGATTCATTGTTTTCGGAATACCACTGACCAAGAATATCTCCAGACTTTTCTGCTTTGACATTTAATGAGAACATCAAAAGAATTGCAATTGTGGAAAAAAATAATTTCATAAAATCTCCTTTTTAAAATTGGAAATTAAGAATTTTTTATCAAATAAATACAATTTTTTGCATAAAAAAAAGGAGCCTTGCCCGTCGACAAAGCCCCTTAGCATAATTAAGTGTGTGGTTTATTTTACTACTACAATTTTTTGTGTTGTGTAGCCGCTGTTAGTTAAGATTTGAACAAAATAAACACCATTAGATAATCTATTTAAATCAACTAATTGTGTTTGGAAGCCTGTGTTTAATAAGCCTAATTCTACTTTGCTCAATTCGTTTCCATAAGCATCAATCAATCTGAGTGTTACACTTTCTGGATTGATCAAATGGAAGTTTAAAGTTGCATAATTTGATGCAGGTTGAGGATAAATACTTGATGAAAGAATATTTTCATTGTAATTATCATTAACGCTTGCTACATATTCTGCATTAACTGGGTCATATTCTGCCCATTGGTCGTCCCATCTTTCGCCAGCCGCAAATGCTCCGCGATAAGTTACTTTTGTAAAGAAATCATCGCCAATTGGTACGATTGGATCTGCTGGGAAACTTGCTGTTGTTAAGTATTCTGCATTATTTACTGGACTTGGATCCAATAATGCTAATTCATTTGGATATGCGTTTGTTAATTGTGCGATTGTATTTACATCATCGCTTGTGCCATTGCTAAATACATTGCCTGTTTCTACTGTTGTTAACCAGTCTGCTGTTACTTTTCCTTCTGCTACTGTACCGCTGCCAAAGTAAAATTTCTTTGTTTCATCTTTTATTCCGTAGAATGATGTTGTTGATACATGGCTCGAATCGTGTGCTGCTCCTCTTACTGTATTTTGATTTGTCATTTCTACGCCTCTTGGCCAGCCTGTAAATAATGAGTTATATATGCTTAATCTTGAATTCCTTCTGATTTGTGCTCCTGCTAAAAATTTTGGATTTACTTCCTTGCCCAATTCCCAACTCATCTTTGCGAATGGTCCAATTGCTGTTACATTCGATACTACTGCCGATGTGAATGGTGTCTTTTCTGTTGATTTTGAATCATTATCACTCTCAAATGCTTCACTATTCGATTGATCTGCTATATCGGAAAATCTTTTTACTAATACGAATTGCACTTTGCCTCTGTAACCATTATCTGTATCGATATCATCATCTATTGTATTATATGCTATCAAGTGTTTCATATTTACTGTGCCACCAAACCATTCATAAGCATCATCTCCATTATATGAACATTGTACATAGTCAATCACTGTACGGCTTCCTACTGCTCCCATTGTTAATGAGTTTAATTCATTATCTGGTGATTCTGCTATACCTGCAAATTCTATTCTTACATATCGCAATACTCCACTGCTATCTGCATCATCATTGCCACCATACCAAGCATTCTTCTTTACATCTACTCCGTCTGCTATTCCACCTTCTATTGGTGCTTCGCCTACATTTGTTTGTGCTTTACCCATTATCAATAATCCACCCCAGTCGCCTCTATCTCTTTCGCCAGGTTGTGCACCCGATGTCATTACGATTGGTTTGTCTGCTGTTCCATTTGCATATATTTTTCCGCCTCTGTTCACACAGATCGCACTTGTATTTCCTACTTCGCCTAATATTACTGTTCCTGGATCTATTCTTAATGTTGCTCCTTCTTGCACAAATACTATGCCTTTCAATCCATAGATTTTATTTGCACTTAATGTCACGGTACTTGTAATATCGCCTGTCAATGTTGAATCTACTACTGCTGCTTGTGGTACTTTGATTGTTAATGGGCCTACCATTGCACTTAAACTTGGATTGCCTTTTTCTTCCATCTTGATATACAAGTTTGTTGTTGCTTTTCTTGGCAATACTGTGATTGTACTTCCTGCTGGCTTTGTTTTATCTTTGCTATTTACATCTTTGAATTCTGTTGCATTCTTGCTTAATTTCAATATTTCCCATGGTCCGTTTGGTCCTTCTGTGCTTGCATAGAATTGGAATGTCTTTTCAAATGTCAAATCTGTTGTCCATTTGATCGTTACTGTGCGTCCTACACGCAATTCAGTTCCTGCTGTTGGTGCTGTGATTTGTAAATCTTTTGCTACATATTCTGCATTAACTGGGTCATATTCTGCCCATTGGTCGTCCCATCTTTCGCCAGCCGCAAATGCTCCGCGATAAGTTACTTTTGTAAAGAAATCATCGCCAATTGGTACGATTGGATCTGCTGGGAAACTTGCTGTTGTTAAGTATTCTGCATTATTTACTGGACTTGGATCCAATAATGCTAATTCATTTGGATATGCGTTTGTTAATTGTGCGATTGTATTTACATCATCGCTTGTGCCATTGCTAAATACATTGCCTGTTTCTACTGTTGTTAACCAGTCTGCTGTTACTTTTCCTTCTGCTACTGTACCGCTGCCAAAGTAAAATTTCTTTGTTTCATCTTTTATTCCGTAGAATGATGTTGTTGATACATGGCTCGAATCGTGTGCTGCTCCTCTTACTGTATTTTGATTTGTCATTTCTACGCCTCTTGGCCAGCCTGTAAATAATGAGTTATATATGCTTAATCTTGAATTCCTTCTGATTTGTGCTCCTGCTAAAAATTTTGGATTTACTTCCTTGCCCAATTCCCAACTCATCTTTGCGAATGGTCCAATTGCTGTTACATTCGATACTACTGCCGATGTGAATGGTGTCTTTTCTGTTGATTTTGAATCATTATCACTCTCAAATGCTTCACTATTCGATTGATCTGCTATATCGGAAAATCTTTTTACTAATACGAATTGCACTTTGCCTCTGTAACCATTATCTGTATCGATATCATCATCTATTGTATTATATGCTATCAAGTGTTTCATATTTACTGTGCCACCAAACCATTCATAAGCATCATCTCCATTATATGAACATTGTACATAGTCAATCACTGTACGGCTTCCTACTGCTCCCATTGTTAATGAGTTTAATTCATTATCTGGTGATTCTGCTATACCTGCAAATTCTATTCTTACATATCGCAATACTCCACTGCTATCTGCATCATCATTGCCACCATACCAAGCATTCTTCTTTACATCTACTCCGTCTGCTATTCCACCTTCTATTGGTGCTTCGCCTACATTTGTTTGTGCTTTACCCATTATCAATAATCCACCCCAGTCGCCTCTATCTCTTTCGCCAGGTTGTGCACCCGATGTCATTACGATTGGTTTGTCTGCTGTTCCATTTGCATATATTTTTCCGCCTCTGTTCACACAGATCGCACTTGTATTTCCTACTTCGCCTAATATTACTGTTCCTGGATCTATTCTTAATGTTGCTCCTTCTTGCACAAATACTATGCCTTTCAATCCATAGATTTTATTTGCACTTAATGTCACGGTACTTGTAATATCGCCTGTCAATGTTGAATCTACTACTGCTGCTTGTGGTACTTTGATTGTTAATGGGCCTACCATTGCACTTAAACTTGGATTGCCTTTTTCTTCCATCTTGATATACAAGTTTGTTGTTGCTTTTCTTGGCAATACTGTGATTGTACTTCCTGCTGGCTTTGTTTTATCTTTGCTATTTACATCTTTGAATTCTGTTGCATTCTTGCTTAATTTCAATATTTCCCATGGTCCGTTTGGTCCTTCTGTGCTTGCATAGAATTGGAATGTCTTTTCAAATGTCAAATCTGTTGTCCATTTGATCGTTACTGTGCGTCCTACACGCAATTCAGTTCCTGCTGTTGGTGCTGTGATTTGTAATTGAGCATTTGCAGATAAAGTTATTATTGCAAATAAAACAATTAGGAGTTTTAAAAGTTTCATAAAAGATCCTTAATTTTTATTAAAAAAATTTTTAATTTCATTTTTTAGAAACTAAAATCGAAACCTAAATTATATGTTGTCCCATATAAATTAGTTGCAACTTGAGTTCCATTTTGTTCCCAAATTAATTTCTCATTCAAAATATTTCTGATAGTGAATTTAGCACCGAATTTTCCATAAATTTTTTGAGAAATTGATATATCAACCATATTTCTTGGCATTTCGTAAATATGTGGATTGTTAAATTCATAAGCAGTAATATCAGCAACTTGAATAATTCTTTTACCAGAGACATTATATGCAACATTGAATGAAGTTCCCCAGTCTGGTTGATTGAAGAATAATCCAACATTGAATGTATATGGCGATTGGCCCCACATTGGTCTTGTTTCAGTTTCATTTATTTGCTTAACTGTTATTTCAGAATTTATCCAAGCATAATTCATATTAATGCTGATGTATTCTAAAAATGATGAAGGCAAAATGAAACCTAAATTCTTACGTAATTCAAGTTCTACACCATAGTTGTAAGCATTTTCTTTTGAATTTGTGAATGATTTTTGAATTTCACCTGATGTTGGTAAAATTGTTTCTTCAATAGCATTTTTAAAGATTTTATAAAAACTACTGATAGAGATTACTTCGCCAGGATTCATAAACCATTCATAACGAACATCATAGTTTTGAATTAGTGACCGAGTTAAACTTGGATTACCTTTAACATTGGTTAAATACATAAAATCATAAAATGTAAAAGGTGCATATTCTCTTAATGAAGGTCTTGCCAAAGTTTGCGAAGCAGACATTCTTAAATTTGTTGTTTTAGTCAGTTCATAAACCAAATTCAATGAAGGCAATAAATCTAAATAATCATTATCAGTATATACTGAATCTTTGCTTACTTTAGTTGTTTCGTTGAGGATTGGATAAAAGCTAAATAATTTTTGATTGCTCGCTTCGTATCTCGCTCCACCAATTATTCTTAATCTTCTTTCAAATAAATTCACTGGCATTTCGAACATTGCATAACCAGCAAATAAATCTTCACTTGCTTTATAGGAATCTATATCTTTAGTATCTTCACTTATTCCAAATCCGTGTATATTAAAATTCTCGGGTGCAAATACTTTTGCAGCATTAATTTCGCTTGCATTATTTATGTAATATAAGTCCTCTATGCTTTTATCCATATAATTTTTAACATTATATCCTGCATTTTCGTCATAATATGTACGAACTATTGTTGGTGCTTCTACAATAGTAAAAGAACGAACTTCAAAATCACGGCTCTTAACTTCAGCAAGTCCACCAAATTTTAAGCTTAAATTCCCTAATTTTATTTTATAATCAAGAGCGCCCGAAAATCCATCTTCTACTAAATTTGAAAAGAATCTACCAGCTTGGCTACTTGAACCTTGTGGAAGACTATAAATATCTAATCTATATGGTTGTGTGCTATCATTTCGGGAATATCTCAATCTTCTTAAATCAGGTTGATCTCTTTGGGAAATTGAGTAGCCACCTCTCCAATTCAATTGTGAGTTGAGAAAATCAAAATAATGCTCTCCCACCAATTGTGTGGAATACATTGTTTTTTGCAAATATTCCATACTTGTCTGGATAATTTGAGTAAATTCTTTAAGACCATCAATTTGAACTACTGAAAAATCAGCAGCATTATTATATGTATTTTTAAAACTTATAGAAGTATTTGAGCCAATTTTATAAGATAAATTAAGCAAACCACCAACATTTGTTGCAAATGTTGTATTCACGCCATTTCCTACGTGTTGCAACGATGTTCCGTCTGCATAATAAACTGCACGATACAATTCATCCTTTGAATAGCCATTGCCATAGTTAATTGAGGAAATAATTCCAAAATCATTGCCAGCGATTTCTAATATGTCACTATAATTCAAACCCAATGAAAGTGATGGCATTGGTGTTATATTTTTTGTTGCCCAATTTTTTGAATTAAAATCCTGTCCAATACCAACCCATTTTTCTACTGCGGCATCTTTAACAGCTGCATCTGAACTTTTAAGTTGTACAAATAAGAAATCTCTCATTTCGGTTGGACTTGATGGCAAAGCTGAAGGTGCATTAAAGTAGCTCTTATCATAACCTAAAAAGTCAGTGCTACTTCCAGTTGTTGTCATAAATTTACCATCTTGCATTGTAAATGCGGCATTTGCACCAGAACCAATATTCAAACCAATTTTTCTACTTTTTGGATAATCAATAGTATTCAGCTCAACTAATCCACCAGCAAAATTGCCAGGTAAATCAGGAGTGAATGATTTTTTTATACTTGCTTGTTCCAAGAATTCACTTGGCAACATATCAAATGAAAATGATTTTTTATCAGGTTCTGTTGAGGTCAAAATTGAACCATTCAAAGTAGTATTACTGTATCTTTCGCTTATGCCACGAACAAAAATAAATTTATCATTAACTAATGAAACACCCGAAAGACGTTTCAATGATTGTCCAGCATCAGCATCAGGCAATCTTTTAATTTCTTGCATCGAAATTCCATCGCTTACCGAAGATGAAGTTTTTCTTTGGGAAAGCATTGCCATTTCATTGTCATTTTCTCGAGTTGCCGTCACAACTACTTCTTTGCCTTTTTGTACTTGGCTTTTGAGTGCAATGTTCAAATCTACTGTTTCGCCTGCAACAACAACCACATTTGTTATTTCTTTGCTTGTATAACTTACATATCTCGCAATAAGTTTGTAAGTTCCAGGAGGTACGTTTTTGATTTTGAATTCACCCTTGACATCAGAATATGTCCCGAGCTTTGTGCCATCGAGCATTATTGTTGCTCTTGGCAATTTGTCACCCGACTCGGAGTCAGTAACAGTTCCAACAATTGTTCCAGTTTGTGCAAAAACTGAAATATTTGTTATTAAAATTGTTAAAAATAAGAAAATTGCTTTTCTAAACATAGTTACACCACTTTTTTTATAAACCACACATTTATAAATACAAAATTGGCAAACAAAAATTAAGTTTTAGTTTAACTTTGGTTAAGAAATAGCAAAGAAGGAGTTAAGATTTCTTAACATT
>DYLM01000187.1 GCA_020722095.1 Chloroherpeton thalassium | reverse complement strand
TTAGTTTTGGTTTTTTGGCTATTGGAACAATATCTTCCACCTTGACTAATTGAACGATGATATTTTCTTCGTTTTTCAATCTTGCAACTTCTTGGACTGCTCCCTTGCCAAAGGAAAAAGCGATAATAAATCCAACGGGATCGCCATTGATTTTGTTTTTCTCGTAAAGTGCTTTGTCGTAACGCATTAATGCGGAATGGAAATTATCCAATACATTTCTGCCAATATTATCTGAACGCTTTACTTGTATCGGAGTACCGTTTCGTGTAATTCCATCAATTCCAAAATCTCCTCTTTGTTTAATATTTGATTTTCCGCCAAATTGCTCAACAATCCATTGCTCAAATTGAAATGCATCTTTATATCTTAGCGTGTCGTAATCATACTTATGCAATTGAACTACAAAGGGTTGCGAGAATATTCCTTGCTGTTTGTTCAATCTGAATTCGGAAACTTTTATCGCCTGAACTGATTGGTCTATTCCTATCCAATTTCTCCCTAATTTATCTGCAACAACAACTGTTGTCCCTCCACCTACAAATGGGTCTAAGATAGTATCACCTTCATTGGAAGATGCTTGAATAATCCTATCTAATAATTTCTCTGGTTTTTGAGTGGGATAACCGATGCGTTCATTAACCGACATTTGTCCTCCAGATGGGATGTCATTCCACCAATCAAAGGGTACCATTCCTTTGTAATATTCTTGAATTTGTTTTCCTTTAAATTTAATTCCCTTTTTCTTTGTTTCGCTGTAAGTCCTACGTTTTAGAGTTTCCTCACTATAAGGAATTAGAATTGAATCTTTATTAAATACTACATCGTTTGACTTTGAATATCGAAAGATAGTATCGTGTTTGTTTGGGAATGAAGTTTTTAGATTTGAAGGACCATTATATGCCCAAATCAGTTCATTTCTGAAGTTATTGATACCAAAGATTTTATCAAGAATATAAACTCTGATATAGGCATCGGCATGCCAATCGCAATGTAAATAAATACTTCCGGTAGGTTTCAAAAGTCTGTGCATCACTGCTACTCTTTCTTTTAGCCAAGAAATATAATGGTCAATGCCACCACTCCAGCGGTCTTCAAAAGAACGCACTTCGCCTTTGTCTCCCCAAATTACTTCGTAATTACGATTAGAGAAAAAAGGAGGGTCTAAATAAATTAAATCAATGGATTCTGAGTCCATTTTTCTCATTACTTCTAAGCAATCGCCTAAGATTAATTGATTCATATAAGGTTAGTTTTAATTTCTACAAAAATAAGCAAAAATAATATAAGTTCATAAAGTTTGTAAAGTTGAAAGTTCATAAAGTTTGTAAAGTTTGTAAAGTTTGTAAAGTTTATAAAGTTTGTAAAGTTGAAAGTAATCCCGTAGGGATGATAGTATTATAGCTGGTAAAGTTTGTGTCCTCGTAGATGTGCCACATCTGCGAGATGTGGCACATCTAAATCAATACAAATTATCAAAT
>DYLM01000075.1 GCA_020722095.1 Chloroherpeton thalassium | reverse complement strand
GATAGCGTCAATCGTTCCATTCAAGTTATTCTTAATTTCATTGAAATCGCCTTTGGCTTCTTCGGTAATTTTTGGAGGAATATCACCTTTGGATATTCTATCTACATATTCTGCTGTTACGTTAAATGGTTTAATTAAAGCATCTAATGTCTCATTGAAAGAAACTAAAAGTTGTTTATATTCGCCTTCAAAGCCACTTGCATTTGCTCTATAATCTAATTTCCCATCTTGAGCCATCTTAGAAGTCTTATTAACTTCACTAATAATTGATTGAATATTATTAGACATTGCTTTCATTGCAGCCATTAATATTCCAACTTCATCTTTGGAGGAAGTATCAATATTCGTATTCATATTGCCTTTCGAAATAGCCTCGGCAGCATCTACCCCTTGTTGAATAGATTTAGTGATATTTTTAATTATAGAAAATGCTAATACAATTGCAATCAAAATTGAAACAATCACCAAAATCAATATTAAATTAAACGTAGAAGAATATTCACTTTGTGCTTTTTCAGCATCAATACTAAATTGTTCTCCAAAATAACCCACAATCTGATTAATACTGTCAAAATACTCTTGTTGAGGCTGTCGTAGCTCCTTTGCTAAATAAACTCCTGCTTCGGCAAAACGCTTTTGCTCAATTAAAGAGAAAAAGCCTTTTCTTACATTGTAATATTGCTGTCTTGCTGATTCTAACTTATTCAATAAAGCAACTGCTTCTTCTTGGGTAATAGTTGCTTTTAGCGAATCAATGTATTGTCCTGCTTGTTTTGCTGCATCTTCTATCCTTTTTTGATTATTTGAAGATTCAGCAGTAAATTCATCAGTGTTTAAAATAACCAGCATTCGCATTGAACGTGCAGCGTCATTTATTGCAGCGGTGATATTGTTAGCCCATACAACCTTTGGAAAGTTGTCATTTGCTAAAACTTGAACATTATCATTAAGTTTCGACATATTATTCATAGCTAAAAACGATATAATAGCAATAAATACGATTAAGCTACCAAACCCAAGTGATAATTTTGTAGATATTTTCATTTAAAAACTCCTAAATTTTAATTTACAATTTTCTTTAACGTCAATTTAATAAAATTTTTGAAATAATTCAAGATTTTTTTAAAATTAAACTAACTTTTTTAATTTAAAATATTCAATTATATAAGAGTTATTTAAGAATTAGAGTTATTTGAGAATTAGAATTATTCTACATATTAAAGATTGTCTTGTAAGTCAAAAAAAAAATTCAAAATTGTCATTCCCGTGCAAACGGGAATCTATAAGTCAATTTGAATATGTTCTTTAGGTGCTGGGGGTTAGGTGCTGGGAGTTGGGTGTATTAAATTAAATAAAACTTATTTTTATTATTAACCTTAGTAGAAAAATATTTTCCATTTTTAAACCACAAACCTTATTTACATATTTAATTAAAATAAACAGGAAATAAGGTTATTATGTTTGGTTTGGTTTGGTTCATTTTTCTCTACTAAGGTTGTTAGGTTAAATAAGGTTTTAAAAAAAATTTTTTATTTAATACTTTCCAAATAATCAACTTATGAGAAAGCCTCAAGAATGGTCTCGGTCATTACACCTTCACCATTATAATTTTCAAGTATTTTTTCTGAATTTTATCAATATTTATAATTTTTGTGTAATTTTGAAGTTTGTATTTAAGGTTACAACAATTTGAGTATGTTTACCATTGAAAAGAATACTTACAGCGAGGAAGAAACTATACAATTAGGTAGAGCATTTGCTGCTCAACTAACTACAACTGATATAGTTGCTATTCATGGAGATTTGGGTTCGGGCAAGACTGAATTTGTTAAGGGTATTTGCGAATTTTTCAAAGTTGAAGAGATTGTTACAAGTCCAACTTTTACTATCGTTAATAAATACAATGGCATCAAAGACCAAGGGCAAATTACAATTTATCATATTGATTTGTATAGAATAGAAAAGGATAGCGAACTGCTTGAGATTGGTTTTGAAGAATATTTGAATGATAGTTCGGCGATTTCATTAATTGAATGGGCAGAAAAAACAACACTTTTGCCCGAAAACATCTTTGCTGTTAATATTTACCTCGATGATTCTAATGATAATCAACGTGTAATTTCAATTAAATCTCCAAGAGAAATCAATATCGGAATGTAGCTCAGTTGGTAGAGTACTGCGTTCGGGACGCAGGGGTCGCTGGTTCGAGTCCAGTTATTCCGACTATCAAAACTTTTTCTAATTTATTAATCTAATTATTTATTTGTCCAAAATAAAATTATCAATTCAAAACAACAAGAAAATTAAATTATGAAAAAATATTCAGTTGCTATTGTTGGTGCTACCGGTTTAGTTGGTAGAACATTTATAAAAGTACTTCAAGAACAAAACTTCCCTATTTCCGAAATCCAATTTTATGCTTCAAGCCAAAGTATAGGGACAGAAATTGAATTTAATTCGCAAATGCACAAAGTTGTTGAGTTAAAACCAGAAACTGTTAAGAAATTTGATTTTGCTTTGTTTTCGGCTGGTGGTACTATAAGCAAGATTTATGCTCCACTGTTTGCAGAAAATGGAACCATTGTAATAGATAACTCATCTGCTTGGAGAATGGACGAGAAAGTGCCATTAGTAGTTCCAGAAGTAAATAGCGAAGATTTGCTATGGCATAAGGGAATTATTGCCAATCCAAATTGCTCTACAATTCAGATGATGTTGCCACTAAAGCCAATTTCTGATACTTTTGGTCTGGAACAAGTAATTGTTTCAACTTATCAATCAATTTCGGGAGCAGGAAATAAGGGATTAGTTCAATTAGATTTCGAAAGTCAAAATCTGGTTGATTATTCATTCACAAAGCAAATTTATTCAAATGCAATTTTCCATCCAAGCGATGAAAATTATCCTATGTGGAGCAACGAAGAAATCAAAATGGTGAATGAAACCCGAAAAATTTTGCATTTACCAGAGTTGAAAGTTTCCGTCACTTGCGTTAGGTTGCCAATAAGAATTGGTCATAGCGAAGCAGTTTATTTAATTTTGAAAAAACCATTTAAAATATCAGAAATCAGAGAACTTTTGGGAAAACAAAATAATTTAATTGTAGAAGATAATTTTCCTGATGGCGTTTATCCCACTGCTGCTCAAACCAAAGACCGAGACGAGGTTTTTGTTGGGCGTCTTCGCCGAGATCTCGCCAATCCAAATTCAATCTGGATGTGGGTTGTAGCCAACAATATCCGTAAAGGTGCAGCAACAAATGCAGTACAAATTGCCCAGAAAATGATTGAGATGAAATTGGTGTAATAAATTGTCATTGTAAGTTCCAACTTGTTAGGTGTAGGACGGTATTGAGATTTTTTGTCATTGCGAGTTCATCAACACAACATCACCCACAAATAAATTCGTGGGCTATGGATTCCCACTATCGTGAGAATGACAGCAAAGCTGAATTATGAGACAGCCTCTTTTTACTTCATTTCAACAATAATTTTTAGTAATCGTCAAATATAAAGATTTTTTGAAAACTTTTTAAAATGTAATTTAAATAAGGATATATATGTTTGATGCAAACCACATGATTTTTTGGATAGGTTTCACTGTTGTAATTAGTATTATGCTGTGGATTGATCTATATGCAACAGACCATCGACACGGACAAATAGGACTAAAGTCAAGCTTGATTTGGTCAGGAGTATGGATTTCCGTTGCTTTAACTTTCAATGTATTCATTTACTTCTTTTTAGAAGATGGTCACACAGCTGCAATTCAATTTTTTAGTGCATATATAATTGAAAAATCCCTTTCGGTTGATAATCTATTTGTATTCATTATGATTTTTAATGTGATGGGAATAACCGAAAAGAATCAACCTCACATTTTAAAATGGGGCATTATTTCAGCAGTATTTATGAGAATAATTTTCATTTTAGCCGGGGTAGCTTTAATGCACTTATTCCATCCAATTATCTACATTTTTGGTTTATTATTAATCTATGCTGCTTATAAAATGATGTTTGGTTCTGAAGAAAAAATTGACCCAGAAAAAAGCAGAATGATTCAATTTTTCAAAAGAAGATTTAATTTAATCACCAATTATCACGGCGGACATTTTTTTGAGAGAATTGATGGTAAATTTTTTATCACACCTCTTTTTCTAACTTTATTATTGATAGAATCAAGTGATTTATTGTTTGCAGTTGATTCAATTCCTGCAGTTTTAGCAATCACAGATGACCCTTTTATTGCAATTACATCGAATATTTTTGCAATACTCGGATTGAGAGCATTATATTTTGTGTTGGCCGGTATCATTGATATGTTTAGTTATTTGAAATACGGAGTTGGTATAATATTATTTTATGTTGGTATTAAAATGTTAATTTCGGACTGGTACAAAATCCCAACTGAATATTCAATGCTATTTATTTTAGTCATTTTGGCTGCTTCAATTGTTGTTTCTCTGGTTAAGAATAAGAAAAAAGTTGATGCCGACAATTAATCTAAATAGTATTAATAAGTTTTTCAAGCCCGAAATCACTCCCCTCGCAAAGTGGTGGGTTAAGTTAATTTTATTAATTTTATCTGCTATTTTTATATTTCTTTCGTTTTTTTATACTAATTCAATAGCAAAAGAAATTTTAAATCGCGAAAAAGCTTTAATAGATTTATATATTGATATTTATGAATATTATTCAGATCCAGTTTCTAATTTTGAGGACATTGCATTTTTCCAAGAAAAAATAATTCCTCAAATTAATTTTCCTATAATCATTACAGATAGTAGCGATGCTCCGCTTGAACCATTCGAAACTTTCTCGTTGAATGTTAAGACAGATCCCAACTTGAGTTATACTCAAACAAGAGTGGAATACCAAAAATTAATTCAAAAAATGAAAGATGTTTACGAACCAATCGTTTTAGTTGATACAAGCGGGAAAGTACTTCAAAAATATTATTTCTATCATTCGGCAATAGTTGACAAATTAAAAATGATGCCATTTATTGCATTTGCTATCTTTTTATTATTCAGCATAAGCGGATATATTGCTTTGAATGCAAGCCGCCGAAACGAAGAATCAAAAGTTTGGATTGGTATGGCAAAGGAAGCCGCTCATCAATTAGGCACTCCTCTATCAAGTTTGCTGGCTTGGGCTGAAATATTACGAATGCGAAACTACGACCCTGATTTCAACGAAATCATTGATGAAATTCAAAAGGATTTAGAGCGATTGAATATTGTTACTACTCGGTTTTCTAAAATTGGGAGCAAACCTGATTTAACAATGCAAAACATAGGAGAATTAATTGAACAAGTTTCAACTTATTTTGAAAAACGATTACCTAATTTAGGTAGGAAAATCAGCATTGTTCGTGAAATTGACAAAGAATACTTTTGTTATTTGAATGCAGATTTATTTTCTTGGGTCTTTGAAAACTTATTTAAAAATGCAGCCGAAGCAATCGAAGAAAAAAATGGCTCAATTTTTATTACAATCAAGGAAAAGGGCGATTGGATAAGGATTTATGTGCGAGATACGGGCAAAGGAATGACTGCAAAAATAAAGAGAAATGTATTTTCGCCTGGATTTACTACCAAAAAAAGAGGTTGGGGCTTGGGATTAAGTTTAACAAAAAAAATAGTTGAAGATTATCATAATGGAAAAATTAGCGTTAAGGAAAGTGCTGTTGGCAAAGGCACTACTTTTGTAATAGATTTACCAAAAACAATTTAGAATAATTATTTCAAAAAAAATAATTTATGAAACTAATAGAATTTTATAAAAATAAACAGATGTTTTCAAAGCGAAGTTAAAAATTTTGAAACAAATAATAAAAAAAATTCCTGAAATATTAAAAAGAAAATTTAATCACAGAAAATTAAATAATAAGTCTAAATTACAAGTAAATTTTAAGATATTTTTCAATAATTTATTATATTTTCAAAGTTTTTTGTTAATTTTAGAATTTAGAAAATTGGAAAAAAGTAAAATATATTTAAAGGTTTAATATGCAAAAATTATTAACTAAAACTACCTACACTTTTTTGTTGGTATTAGCATTTGTTACAAGTGCTTTTGCTCAATCAAATCCAACGCCATTTGACTTGTCAGGTGGCAATTACTCTATGGATGCTTGGAGCAAAACAAGCGGCTCGGGAACATACCCAACAAGTATGATCCTGCACACTACACCAACTTTAGATGCACCAATTACAGCAACATTCGACAAAGATTGGACTGCTGCTTACAATTTAACTTCAAAAGCTCGTTTTGAAGGTGCAGACGACAACGGAATTTCATTTGTAAACACCGGTTCTACTAATAGTGGTCAAGGTTTCACTGGCGAAATTGTATTAGCTATTAACACAACGGGCAGAACTCAAATAAATGTAAATTGGGTTGGCGGGTTTGTTTCAATCGACAATACAACAAGCAGACAATATGCTTTGAGAATGCAATATCGTATTGGCGAAACTGGCAATTGGTTAGATTTGTCAGGTCAGGAATATATGAATACTGCTTATTTGACTGGTGGCGCAAGCACTCCCGCAGATAGCAAGAATTTCTCTACTGAATTGCCATCAAGCTGCGAAAATCAATCGGTTGTTCAAATCCGTTGGGTGTTTTATCAAGTATCAGGTACTGGCGGAAGCCGTCCAAAATACAGACTTGATGACGTTGTAGTTAGTTCCGAAAATCCAGTTGGTATTCCAACTCAATTAATAGTTAAGAACTACACTCCAGCAAATCCAATGGTAAATATACCATTTTCAGTAACTTTACAAGCAGTTGATAATGGAAATGTTCCAAAATATGTATCAACCGAGACTTCAATCAAAGCAACTTTGTATTACGGAAATGGCACTTTAGCTGGCACAACAACTAAATCAATTTTGGCTGGTACACATTCAGTAACATTTGACAATTTGCTTTATAATATGGCAGAAGGAATGCAAATCAAATTTGAAGTAGTTTCGGGCGATGCTTTAGAAAGTGTTAAACATAATTCTTATGTTCAATATGCTCCTACAAAGGCAAATATAGTTGATTTGTACACAAAAGGACATTCAACTTTAGTTCATCATCCATTTAGCGTTCAAGTTGTGAATGCTGATGGCAACCCAAATGAATATTATGATGATTATACAATTTCATTGAATTTATTATCAGGTCCTGCTTCATTGCAAGGCACAACTGCACAAAAAACAACTGACGGTATTGCTAACTTTAATGACATTATTTTCCCCGCTGCTGGAACTTATATTATCAACGCATCTATTCCCGGATTAGCAAATACTTCATCAGTTACAGTAAATGTATTGGATATTCCTACATTCTCAACTTTGATTATTCCACAATTTATCAAAGGTAATGGAACTTTCTTGCCATCTGGGAATGGTAGAATGGCTTCTTATGCTCTTGTAAAATTTGATGGATTACATCCAAATACTGAATATACATTTACAACAGCTGGTTTGGCAAGTTTTGATTTGACTAATCCAACATCAACTGGTGCTGGAAATAATATCTATTATGATTACAAAACAAATTCTTACACTTATACTTCAGCTGCCACAAATATCAAAGACCCAGCAAACCGTTCAGTTGTTAAAACTGGTGCTGGTCAATCTTCATTAACATTCTGGGTAAATTTAGTACCAACAAACAATTCAAGATTCACTAATTTAAATAACGACATTAATTGGTTAGTAAACTTGGGTAATGAATTTGGTGAATTGGTTTCTAAGAATATTTCTGCAACAACTTCTTCGCAAAAGGCTTTTGGAACAAGTTCAACTAATGCAAGTGGAATTTATGATCCAGACAGCAGATTAGCTCCAAAAACATATTTAGTACTTTATGATGTTGATAATAATCCAGTAACAACTGCAATCGTGCAAGATGATGGTGCAACATTAATAACTCCTGGTTACCCGCACCAAAGTCCCGAATATTTTGCAAACTTGGATAATGTAAATTCGGCTTGGGGAACATTCATACCAAACGAATTATATTCAGGTATAACTAAGATCGAGCAATATTCATCTGATGGTACTCTTTTATTCACTTGGACAGATGATGATGCAGTATGGAATGGGATTGATACTAAAAACCCAAGCGTTGGTGCAGAAGGATTTGAGTTCCATACTCCACACATTAGCTTTGTTGATTTAGTTGATAATTACGAAATTTGCAACAATGGTATTTACAATATTGAATTTGATGCTCACGGCGTTTATTCTGCAACAATGCAAGTATCTATTGATGGCGGAAATGTTTGGTCAACAATCTTTACTGGTTTAGAAGTTTCAGAAGGAATTAATTCTTTTGAATGGAAAGTTCAACGCTCCACTTGGGCAGACAAACCATTGCAATTCAGAATTTACTCAGACGAACATCCTTATGTTATGGACGAAGCAAATGATGTAAATATCTATGACTTACCAGTTATCGAACATTATTCAAAAGGCGAAGTTTATTGTATTAATTCAGAAGTTACATTAGAAACAGTAGCAACTGGTTCGGGCTTGACATATCAATGGTACCGTGATGGCGAAGCTATTGTTGGAGCAACATTGCCTTACTTGTATTTTGCAAGTATTGATTACAAAAACACTGGTATTTATCATTGCGTTGTTGGCGGTGCTGCTGTTTGCCAATCTACTCAGACAGAAGGAATTGTTGTTTATGTAGCTCGTCCAACAGCTATTGGTAAAGAACCAGAAACAATGTTTGTTAATATTGGTGGAACTGCTTATTTTGAAGTTGATCCAGCTGCTAATGGCTTCCCAGATCATTACACATTCAATTATCAATGGTATGTTGATGGTGTAAAAATGGTCGATAATACAAGAATTCAAGGAACAACATCAAGAAAATTAGTTTTCAATTCAGTATTATTTGGTGATTTAAATAAGAGCTACACTTGTAAAATTACTGCATTATGCGGCGAAGCAACCTCACAACCAGCATTATTAAGTCAATTTGAAATTAGCTACGAAACACAACCCGAAGCTCAACGCGTTTGCGAAGGAAAAGAGGTAAAATTCTCTGCTGTAATTACCAATGATAAGTCGTTAGTATTGAACTATCAATGGATGAAAGGTAGCTATAGACTTACTGATAACGAAAGAATTAGCGGTTCGAACACTACTGAATTGACAATCAAAAATGCTAATGCAAACGATATTGGAGCTTACCAATTAGTTGCTAAAGTTGTTGAAAAGGGTTATAACTTAAAATCAAAGACAGCAACTTTATTTGTTGTAGAAACACCAAAAATCATCAGCCAACCTACAGAAATCAATGTGGCTGAAGGTCGCGATTTAGTGATCCCAGTTGTAGTTTCCTCAAATACTGACGACTTAACTTACACTTGGAAGAAAGATGGAACAGTTATTGACGGACAAATTACTGCTACTTTAACATTGGTGGCTGTTGCAACAAGTGATGCAGGAACTTATACTTTAACAATCACAGGCGAATGTGGCGAGATTACAACTACTGACATCCTTGTTAAAGTTACTGCCCCCGGTATTACAAGTGTGGATGAAGTAATTGCTGGCGAACAATTGTTGAGCAATCCAACTCCGAACCCCGCAAGTTCTGTTGCAAATATTAGCTTCTTTGTTCCAAACAATACAATGGCTACAATTACAATTACAGACTTATATGGTAATCAAGTTGCAACAATTTTTGAAGCAGAAATTAATGGATTGAACAATATTTCAATCAATGCTAATCAATTGAATTTAGCAGATGGTATTTACTTTGTGAATTTACAAACTAAATACGGAATTGCTACTCAAAAGCTTGT
>DYLM01000186.1 GCA_020722095.1 Chloroherpeton thalassium | reverse complement strand
CTATTTTTTCACTTTATTGGGCGTCTTACTGCAACTGGTATCAGGGAACAATTCGTGACGCGGTAATAGAAAATGTCAACAAAATTATGAAATGTAGAACATTTCTGTTAGGTTACCACATGTTTCAATGTCCCAATTGTTCATCTATTCGGTTGATTCCTCATAGTTGTAAGTCCCGACTTTGCTCCTTGTGTGGAAAAATAGCCACCGATCAATGGACCGAGCAGCGATTATCAGATATATTGCCAGTTGCTTGTCATCATTTAGTCTTTACCATTCCCTGGCAACTACGGGCAATCTGTTGGATCAATCGGGCCGTTATGCTTAATATTTTATTTTCTGCCGCGGCCAGGTCATTGATGAGTTGGACCAAACAATATGGCGGATATATTCCTGGAATTTATATTGTGCTCCATACCTTTGGCCGTGCCCTGAAATTTAATCCTCATTTACATATTCTCATCACAGCCGGTGGTTTATCTTTGGATCATAAAAAATGGATCAATGCTCCAGACAATTTTTTAATGTCCCGACAAATCGGGACTTAAAAAAACGCTGGAGATATAATGTAATTAGCAGCATCATTGCTGTTAATAATAAGGGTTTATTACAAATGCCTTTTCTTGAAAAGAAAGGCCAATATTTAAATTTACGCGGCGTTATTTCAGTTATCTCGAAATTAACATGGTATATTTATATCGGAGCCCGTTTACTCGAAGTGGGCTTAACCATAAAATATATTGGTCGTTATACTAAAAAGCCCGTCATTTCTGAGACTCGTATCATTCACTGCGATAATCGATGGATTATCTTCAAATTCAAGGATTACGCCGAAGGTGGCAAATCATCTATCAAGAAAATGGGTCTATTTACCTTTATCACTTATTTAACTCAGCACATTCCTGATAAATATTTTAGAGTCGTTCGACCTTATGGAATATTTTCTAATCGTTTAAAAGGACAACTGCTTTCTAAAGCAAACATGTTATTAAATCATGCTACCGAAAATAAAGAATCATCGGTTCAAAATTGGAGACATCGACAATTTGAATCTAATGGAACAGATCCCCTGATTTGTGAAAATTGTGATCGAGCAATGGAATTGGTATTTATTTGTTATGGTCCGATAGAATTTAGATTACATTCAAAACTGGGGCTTCATCTTTACGATAAAATTCCAGACAAACAATTCCAATTGGTTCCAGATACCAGCTAATAAGATTAACCAGGGGGGCTAATCATTCATATATAATTAACATAACGAACATGATTAATCATGAATAGATTATTCCATCCTTTCATGTTAAAATTATCATTTTCTTAATCTATTTGAACAACTCTTTGCTGATTATTTCGATAATATGATAAAAAATTGTAGATTTCACAGATTATAATCGGCGTCATCTGTGAAATCGGTGGTTTATTTTTTTTTCTGCGTAAACTTTGAAATTCCGATACAAATCGAATTTTTGTCGAATGTGTAAACCAGTTTACAGAAAAATAGGCTCCGATTGATTA
>DYLM01000185.1 GCA_020722095.1 Chloroherpeton thalassium | reverse complement strand
GGCTATTATACCTTTTAGGTGATATCCATTTTTTACTTATTCTATAAATGCCGACAAGAGCAATTGTTTCGATATTGAATTCTTTTTCGGAAATACATAATATTCTCGTAAAGGTCGTCGTGCGTCGATTAGATATTTAAAGAGAGGACGACCTTTTATTGTGAATCTTGGTATACAATTATGTTCTGCAACATACGCACACACGCGAAATAAAGCATCTGCATATTGGGAATCCGGCTGTTTACGAGATGCTCCTTTTCGTTTAATTTGTGAATGTTTGCTCTCGACTTGATTGCTGGTTATGCATTTTTCCTTGAAAAATTTTTGAACCGGTTGTAACATTTCAAGCATCCACTGGGAGGCTCCTGCTCGTTTAGAAATCTTCTTGGTCTTTGCATTGAAAAAGATTTCTGCATATCCGGATTTTTTGAAGGCGTTCGAATAATATTTATTCTTTTTTTGTCGCCACACACGGAGCTTGTTAGATTGTTCATCACTTTTTTTTGGACGTCCACGCCCAATTTGGATCACTCCTTTGATAAATTTGATTTCCCAATTAAATCCTAATACTTTTGAGCCTTGATTAAACGCTTTCCAGTGTGTTTTAATCATGTAATGAAGGTAATGGGGGCCAAATTTGCGATATTTATTGATAATAACTTGTCCGAGTAAAGGTTTGGCATGTAATTGTTGAACATGAATAACTCTTGAATTCGCATTCATAGCGATTGGACCATATGAATTCTCCCCATCTGTTATCAATAATTTCATCTTCTTGCGTTGTGGTTCCGGAATTTGTAGAAATACCTTTTGGATGGATTCCGCTAACTCGCCTTTCGGTGCGGATCCCGTAGCAATCGATTGAAATTCAGCATTGATCATGTGAATTTCAGTGTTAGAATTTCCCTTCCGCCCCATATAGGTTTCATCCGCTAACACTACCCCACGTGGAAGCATGGATGATTTAGATTGTAAAAGATTCGGATGATCCTTCACAATCTGCATTACACACATTTTTTTGAATTGACTTAGCTTTGGTTGAGGAATCTTCCAGCGGGCTGCCATTTCAGTTTCTCGATAATTGCTAAAAATCAATTCGTAAATTAATTCTTTAAGTTGATTTTGATATGATAATAATTGATACATGGAAACGCTATTTCCAAAGCGTTTATTACATGCGGAACATTGGATTCTTTGAATTTTATTGCCATCTACGAAATTAAACCCATCTTTAACAAGAAAACCGAGATGATTGCACTCCATTTCTAATTTCGTTTTTTTATCATTTAGATTATGTCTTGAAAAAAAATTCAAAGGTATTTTCAAATCCAAATCGGCAATTGGGGGCATATTTCTCATCAAATATTAGTTAATTAATATAATTCAGAAAGATCACCTATTTGAAGTTAATCCATCGCCCAAAGTGCCGACATTATTTCAAAAAGGAAGGAATACCTTGAATTTAACGCGAATTTTTGTAAGAATTCCCTAGGATAAAATCAAATTTTTATGAAAAAAGG
>DYLM01000184.1 GCA_020722095.1 Chloroherpeton thalassium | reverse complement strand
ACTGCCGTGAAATTTCAAAAATTTTCAGTATCTTCACGAATTTAAAAATATGAGCTAACAAATATTATAACAAATATAATTAATCACGCATTATTAAATAAGAGCCAAAAGGAAATATTAAACCAAACAATCAAAGATTCAATGAATTAATGTTGAAAAATCCCCTCTCCTGGGCAATGACCAGCACATTAGCAATAGAATACACTCTTGAAGAACCCGATAAACTTCCCTAATCGGACTTTAACTTTTTCTGATAAAAATTTGATTCTTCTCTTATTCGTTTTTTTGCCAAATCAACATAATCCTTTGATATATCAAAGCCCAAAAATTTCCTTTCTAGAGCTATAGCTGCCAAAGCGGTTGTTCCGGAGCCCATAAATATATCCAAAACAATTCCGTCAGGCGGGCAGAAACATTGAATAAAATCATAAGGTAATTTATCGGGAAATGTTGCCGGATGCTGGTGTTTAAGGCGGGTTCCGTCACCTGCAGTCATATATTCCCAAATCATCCCCCGGCACTTCATAAGGTTTATAGTTATCGGTCTTGTTGGAATACGAATCCCATTGGTAAGGCGAGTTCCTCCTCCGGTCATTGTTTCACCACCATGTTTTGAAGGAATTTTTAACGGCTCTTTGTTAAAATAAGCCGGCTTTTTTCCCTTTAAGAAAACAAGCATATATTCGTGATCTACTCTGAATCTTTTATTCCACCATGCCCCCTCTGCTCCGTATTTACGATAAATTAATGTTTCAAATAATTTAAAGTGTGCATTATCACACCAGTCAATAGCAGTCTTAAAAGTCGTTAATGTCTTTCCGAAATTTTTTGTTTGATCCTGCATAACCATAATAGCGATTCCTCCGTCTTTCATTACTCTGAAGACCTCTTTTCCGATTGCACTTAAGTCAACAGAAAATCCCTTATACTCCCTTAAATTATCGTAAGGAGGAGAGGCAACCATTAAATCAATACTATTATCAGGAATGCCTTTTAAACCTTCCAATGCATCAATTGCATATATATTATTTAATTCAAACTTTCCTAATTTTTCATTCATTTTAAAATTACCTGGACTTTATAAATGTTTAAACAAATCAAGCTCATTTTTTCTTTTCTTCATTTAATCTTTTCAGTTTTTCATAGACGGCATTGTTGACAAATGCCGAAATAGTAGGATGTAGGTATCGGTTGCCATTTTTATTCAGCCATTCTTGGACTTCTTTCAAAAGACCTTCATCAATTTTTACAGTTGCCATAATTTATTTATATGTCTATTGTAACTTTTATTACAACTTTTATTATAACTTTTAGTCATTAATAATTATTATTAGTAACCTACATATTTGAATCTTCAAAAGTAGTGAAACGATTTTGTAATAAGATAAATAATAATCTAAATTTACCTTTATAAAAATAATTTATAAAATAGTAAACATTCAAAACACAAGATAGAGAATCATAACTTAAAATGAATCCAAATAATGCAAATCCTGGCGATTTTGTAAAAATTACAACAAA
>DYLM01000074.1 GCA_020722095.1 Chloroherpeton thalassium | reverse complement strand
GGAACGGTTTCAAACCGTTCCCTACGGGAAATGAGATTGCACAATGTAAAAAGTCTCTCTCCAGAATGGAGAGGGATTTAGGGTGAGGAGCAAATATTTATAGATTCCCACTTTCGTGGGAATGACAGAAAAATCAACTTATGAGACAGAGTCCCTTTTATAAATCTAAATAATTTATTATTAAATCATTTCAACTAACATTGCATTTGCTTCGCCTCCGCCAATGCAAAGAGAAGCTATTCCATATTTCTTATTATTATTCTTTAAAGCTGTTAATAATGTAGTTAAAATGCGAGCACCACTTGCTCCGATTGGATGTCCCATTGATACAGCACCGCCATATATGTTTATTTTATCATAACTTATGCCTAAATTCTTGGCAGTTAACATTGAAACAATTGCGAATGCTTCATTAATTTCATAAATATCAATATCATTTGCTTCCATTCCTACTTTTTTCAATAATTTTTGAATTGCATAAGTAGGAGCTGTCGTAAACCATTCAGGTTCTTGAGCATAAGACACAGAGGTGATAACTTTTGCGATAGGTTTGTGATTATTTTGAGCAGCATATTCTTCTGAAGACACAACTAATGCAGCTGCACCATCATTAATTGACGAAGCATTTGCAGCGGTTACAGTTCCACCTGCTTTAAATGGAGGTTTAAGCGAAGGAATTTTATCAAAATTAACTTTATTTGGTTCTTCATCTTTATCAAAAATAGTTACGCCACCTTTACCTGGGATTTCTACTGGAGATATTTCATTATTACAATAACCTTTTGCTTGTGCATCTAACGCTCTTTTATAACTCATAATAGCGTATTCATCTTGCTCCTGACGAGTTACATTAAATTTTTCAGCGGCAAGCTCTCCAGCATTACCCATGTGGAAATTATTATAAACGTCCCACAATCCATCGTGGATCATCATATCTATTAACTCACCATTTCCCATTCTATAACCTGTGCGTCCCTTCTTGATAAAATAAGGTGCATTTGTCATCGATTCCATTCCACCTGCAACGATAACTTGTGCATCATTTGCCTTAATTGCTTGGTCTGCGAGCATAACGGCTTTCAATCCACTACCGCAAACTTTATTTATAGTCAAACATTCCACACTAACAGGAAGACCCGCATAGATTGCAGCTTGACGAGCAGGAGCTTGCCCTACTCCACCTTGCAATACATTTCCCATAATCACTTCATTAATGTCATTGATATTAACATTTGCTGTAGCAACAGCATCTTTAATCACAACAGAACCAAGTTGAGGTGCAGTGAAATTTGATAAAGCCCCCATAAAAGTTCCTATTGCCGTTCTTTTGGCTGATAAAATTACAGTTCCCATAATTTTTCCTTAATTTTAATATTAAAAAAGTTTGTTTTATTGTTTTAATTTAAATTTTTTAATTCATCAATAAGCAATAAAATTGCTTTTACAATGGAGCGTTCTCTATTCACATCTCTGTGTTCGCCAAAGTTAAAGGTAAAAGTTTTTGTAGATGAGACCGAAGAAACTCCAAAGCAAATTGTCCCAACGGGCTTTTGGGGAGAACCGCCATCAGGCCCAGCAATACCGGTTATGGATATGCCGAAATCGGCATTAAATAACTGCCGAACATTATTTGCCATCTCTGACGCAGTTTGTTCGCTGACGGCACCGAAATTATTTAGGGTTTCAGAGCTAACATTAAGCAATTTCATTTTAATTTCATTGGAATAAGCAATCACACCACCGACAAAATAAGCAGAAGAGCCGGGGAGTTTGGTAAATTCAAAGCCTAAACCACCGCCAGTACAAGATTCGGCAACTGCCACATTCTTTTTGTGGGTTAATAATAAATTAGCTACTTCAGCAATCAATTTATATTCGCCTTCCGAAATTATAAAATCACTTGCTTTTTGATAAACAACTTTTGCATATTCCTCTAATTTGTCTTTCGCTAATTCAAAAGTAGGTTTGCGAGTGCCAAATCGTAATCTAACACCGTTATAATTAGGTAAAAAAGCGATGGAAGAGTCATTATCTAATAATTCCTGAACATCACTAATCAATCTTTCGAGTTGCGTTTCGAAAATATTGACTGCATTAAAAGTGCGATAAAGGACTACAGGCTCATTATTAGCTTTGATATAATCTTTTAAGATTGGAGCGATAGAATTTTTGACGAGATATTTCATTTCAATGGGAACTCCGGGAGTTGCAAAGAAGAATTTTCCCGCTTCATTGAACATAATTCCGGGAGCAGTGCCGTACAAATTGGTTAATGCAGTTGATTTGCTGGGAATATAAGCTTGATTCCGCTGTCTTTCGCCAACTTCGCGGTTACGAAGTTTAAACAGCCTAACTATATTGTCAAACGAAGGCTGATGGAAGACCAATTTATCCTCGAACACATCGCAAATAGTTTGTTTTGTTCTATCATCAACGGTTGGACCGAGCCCACCAGTGGTAATAACAATATCAGATTCGGACAAGGACTTTTTAATAGAACTAAAAATATCTTTTGGATTATCAGAAATAACCAAATGCCGCACAACTTCAATGCCAATATTAGTTAATTCAGCACTAAGCCAAGCGGCATTTGTGTTTATGATTTGTCCAATTAGCAATTCATCGCCAATTGTGATAATAATTGCTTTCGCCATTATTTTTTCTCTAAAGCTGGTTCATCAGCAACAACATTTCCATAGAAATACAAAACAATATCGCCAGCATCGGGATTGTTAGTCAATAATTTCAATGAACCGTTAAGTCTCCCCTTTTCTTTCATTGTAATTTTAATCGTATATTCTTGTTCTTTATTTGGCTCTAAAAGAGTTCCCTCTTTAACGGAAGTTATTGCTTCGGATGGAGTTAATTTTAAAGAATCAATTTTGATTGGTTTTTCAGTTTGATTTTTTAATTTAAATGTAAATATTTCTTCCTTTCCAACGGGAATAGTACTTTTTGCTAAATAATTATTGGGCAGAACAATCACTGGGCGATAAACATTTGTTTTCAAGAAAAGATATGTATCGGGACTGCTTGGGTCGTTAGTAGTAATGCGGATAGACTTTGTAATATCACCGGTGTAAGTTGAAGTATTTAATGATACTTTCAATGTTGCATAATCGCCGGGTTTCACTGTATCTTTATCAACAGGCGAAGTAGTGCAACCGCAACCGGGCTTCACTTCTTTAATAATTAGCTTTTCATCACCAATGTTTTTAAGTTTAATATCAGCCTTTAATGGAGATTTTTTGTAGCTGTGCGTTCCAAAGTTGTAATTGTTTCCTCCTTCAATTTCCAATTTAGGAGCTGCGAAAGTTAAATTAATTGCCAAGATTACAAAGGCGAGTGTTAATGTTGATAATTTCATATTTATCCTCATAAATTTAAACATTTTAATTAATTGTATTTTACAAAATTATGGAAAAAAATATATTTTTGAACATATTTTCAATATTAAATTTTCTTTAAAGTTTTTTTTGTTAAATTTGTATTGATTTATAAATCAATTTATGGAAAATTACAATTTTTTAATTGCAGCTGGTGGAACAGGAGGGCATTTATTCCCTGCTATTTCCGTTGTAGAAGAGCTACAAAAAATCAACCCAAATAATAATTTCGTTTTTGTGGGAAGAAAAGATAAAATCGAATACACAACTGTTAACAAACTTGGGCATAAATTTTTCCCAATTAAAATAGATGGAATTCAAAACATATTCTCCTTAAAAAACTTTTTACTTCCTTTCAAAATTTTAAAGAGCGAATTACTAATTAAGAATATTTTAACCAAGTACAAAATTGATGCTTTAATCGCTACGGGAGCATATATCAGTTATCCTCCAGCAGTTGCTGCCTCGCAAAAGAAAATTCCAATTTTTTTGATGGAATCTAATTTTAACCCTGGAAAGTCAATTTCAATTTTATCGAAACATTCAGAAATTCTATTTACTTCTTTTCCCGAAACGCATACTTTTTTGACAAACAAACAAATTAAAAGCATAATTTATTCGGGGAATCCAGTGCGGACCGCATTTCTGAATAATGTGCCTAATAAATCTGAAGCAAGAAAAAAACTTGGGCTTGAGACCGACAAACCAACTTTACTTGTTTTTGGCGGTAGTTTGGGTGCAAGAGCAATAAACAATGCCGTGCTCGAGAATTTACCTGAATTTTTAGCAAATGATATTCAAATTATATGGCAAACTGGAAAAAATAGTGATATTTGCAGTCAAATTAAGTTTCCAGAATCAGTGAAATGTATGGAATTTATTGATGATATGCCAACTGCATATTCTGCGGCTGATTTGGTTATTTCACGTTCGGGGGCTTCATCATTATCTGAAATTGCAGTTATGGGCAAACCTTCGATTTTGATACCGCTTGTAATTGCATCAAATAATGAGCAAGAATACAATGCAAAATACTTCGCTAAAAAAGGTGCGGCAGTTATATTTAATCAAAATTCTCTCGAAGTTGCTTTTGCCCAAAGAGTTTTGGATTTACTTTTAAATACAAACAAATTGATTGATATGCAAATGCAAGCAAAATTCTTTGCCAAGCCAAATGCTGCCAATTTTATAGCAAATACAATTTTAGAGAATTTATCAAGTAGAAAATAGATGGTTACCAACAAAGAAAATATCGATAATAACGAAATAGTTGCAAAAACAAATAATTGTTATGAATATAGGTTAGACTATTATTGGAAATCTCTAAGTCTATATGCTGTTGTATTAAGTTTATTTATCTTTGTGAAAGAAATTGCTAATGATGCAAAAATTATTGATGCAATTTATAAACCAGTGATTTTCCTTTTAATTTTTATAGTAGCGGCTACTACAATTTCCCTACTTTTCCAAATTTATCAAAAGAAACGAATTCTAATTAGTGAAGATAATATTATTATCAAAAATCGTTGGCGGGAACGAATAATTTCAAGAGAAAAGATTAAAAAAATTACATTTGTTAAAGACAGATTCAATAAGAAAAATGATATAAGATTAATTAGAATTAGGATATATAGAACTTTTTTTCTTAGGATCAATCCTGGATATTACGAAAACGAAGACCAGTTAATCAAAGATTTTCAATCTATTAAATCAAAATTCAATTTATGAGACTCCTTCAGAAAAGTTTCTCCGAGTTGCTTGCATTTTTTTCAGTATTTATTGCAATTTTAATATTTTTCCCACAAATTACTATTTCTGCTACAAATAATAAAACAATCATAGATTCATTAATTTCTGAATTTACTACTCGAACAATTCAAGTTCTGAATGAAAAAAATATTGATAAGATTAATATATCCACTAAAAGCAATTTTGAATATTTCAATGATAATTTTATCAATAATTTGATTGATGGCAACATTCAAATAAGTTCTGAAAGTCCAATTAAGTTAAAATTAAATGTTAAAGATTTTTCAGTTGAATATTTCGAGCTAAAATCAGAAGATTTGCAACGGAAAATTTCGCTTGATTTTGTAGTTTTTCTCGAAGAAAAAGATGGTGACATTAAAATATTAAACAAGCAAGAATTTACATATTCGGATACAATTTCAAACAATGATTTAGAATTAATTGAGAATAGTAATTATCCTTTTACAAAAGGAAAATTTCCAACTAAAAACAAATCCATATTTGATGAAATAATTGAGCCAGTAATAATTATCTCGGCGGCAATAATTTCTGTAGTTTTATTCTTTACAGTTCGTTCAAATTAGTTGATTTTCCAGCAATAATCTAAGTTTTCAGTGTCTTTTTCTTTGCTGCGGGGAAAAGCACATTATTTAAAATAAGCCTATATCCAGGTGAATTTTTATGCAAATTTAAATCTGTTGGAGGATCTCCCACAAAATGCTGATAATCCTCGGGATCGTGCCCACCAAACCAAGCTAAAAAGCCTTTTCCAAAATTAACTAATAGGTATTTTGCTTCATCTGTTCCTTCTTTTTCGCCCATAATAACTACATTTTTCTTGATGAACTCTTTCTTAAAGCCTGTTGTTTGCCCAAGAAAGCCGCGAATGACATTTGAGTGATTTTGAGTAAGCATTGTTGGAATTGGATCCCACTTTGCAGAGAAATCAAATAATGTGAAAAAATCACCTTCGGGATTCAAATTATATGGATCAATTGGTATATCAATATCTGAAAATTCATATTCATAAGGATTTAAATTCACTTTGAAATTCTCAAATACTAATGTTTGAGTAAAGTCCAATTTGCTATTTGCATCGGGATCTACGGGGTCGCCGTCCATCATTTCGGCACAAATATCAGTATTCATTGCCGCCAATGCAATATCCCAAGTATCTGTTGCACTGCACATACCAAACATATATTTTCCATTAGCAACAAATTCACGCATTTTTAGCACCACATCTAATTTCATTTTGGAAACTTTGGAATAACCAAGTTTCTTCGCCATATTTTCATTAATTTGAACTTGTTGAATATACCAAGGTTGATTGCGATAATTTGCCCAGAACTTGCCGTATTGCCCCGTGAAATCTTCGTGATGAACGTGCAGCCAATCAATTTCGGCAAGTTTCCCGTTAAGAACTTCCTCGTCCCATAATGTTTCATACTTTATTTCGGCATATTCCAATGCCATTCGAACTGCATCATCCCAAGGCTGAACACCTGGAGTCACGTACACTCCAATCTTTGGAGCTTTCTCCAAAAGCACCACATCTGCATTGACTTTATCGCTCATTAGGTCTTGCTTGATGCTTTCTGCTTCGGAATCTGAAATTACTTCAAACGAAACTCCACGAATCCTACATTCAGCAATAAAATCATCATCGTAATCCAATAAAAAAGAACCAGCACGATAATTTAATAGCCAGTCAATTTTGTGCCCATTGGATAAATGCCAATAAATTATTCCGTAAGATTTTAAGTGGTCATTTTGTGCTAAATCCATTGGAATTAATATTTTATTTGCCAAAGATAATTGGACAAAAAATGGAAGAAATATCGCTAAAATAAAAAGTTTTTTCATTTTTGTATTTATTAAATTTAATATTTATTAATAATATTTTTATAATAATATTTTTTATTTTATAATTAACGAATAAACAAAGAAAACATTTATGATTACGTTAGCAATGGTAGTAGAATATGATGGAACTGATTTTTCGGGGTGGCAAATTCAACCAAATGCATCAACAGTTCAAGAATCTTTGCAGAATGCTTGGAAAAAAATAACAGGACAAAAAATTTCAATAATTGGTTCAGGTAGAACTGATTCGGGAGTTCATAGTTTTGGACAAGTTGCTTCAGCAAATTTAGAGCAGATATTGATTCCTGAGGAAAAAGTTGCTTTTGCGTTAAATTCAATTTTACCCAAGACTATTAGAATTAAGAATGCAAAATATCTTAATTTTGAGTTCCATTCTCGATTTGATGCGGTTTCGCGTGAATATGTTTATTATTTAGGTTGGCATTTGAATGTTTTCAACAGAAGGATAATTGGAGAGCAAAATCGTGAAATTGATTTCCACAAATTAAGCGAAATCGCACCAATTTTCCTTGGTAAAAATGATTTTACTTCACTTTCCAAAAACAATCCTGATATAAAAAACAACATTTGTATTATAGAAGAATCAAATTGGACTAAATTAGAACATAATATTTTTAAATATCATATAAAATCTAATCACTTTCTATATGGAATGGTAAGAGCAATTGTTGGAGTGATGATTGATTATTCTGCGGGTAAAATATCAAAGGAGGAGATTGAATATATGCTGCAAAATCCTAAAAGAGAATACAATTTTACATTTGCCAAACCCAATGGGCTTTATTTGTATAGAGTTAATTACAATACAGAGATTAACGAAATACTTTATTCTTAACAAATTTTTAAATTTAATTGAAACTTAATTTTGATTTTTTCGTATATTTTCGTATAAAAGATTAATTGCAAATAATTTTGAATAATTAAATCTATAAGGTAATTAGAAATGAATGAAGTAGACAAAAAGGCAAAAAAGCATAACATCACTTGTCATGGAGCATCTGATGCTATTTATGGCTTAGGTATGATTGGAGCTGCATATTATTTTGTAACCACTGCAACTGGTTTTTGGGTGGGAGTTCTTGGCATAATCAAGGCTTTCTTTTGGCCCGCATTCGTTGTTTATGAAGTTTTGAAATACTTCAAAATGTAATAAAAAAAAGGTTGCTTTTTATTTGAAGCAACCTTTTGTTTTTTATTATCATCATTTTAATTATTATTCATTGTTGCATAAAGTTCAGTCAATCTTCTACGAAGATGCAGAACGGCATAGCGTTTGCGAGCAAGCAAAGTATTTATATTTACTCCAGTAATTACTGCCATTTCGCGGAAGGAAATTCCTTCAAGCTCGTTTTTGATGAACACTTCTCTTTGTTCTAATGGAAGTTCAGCCAATGATTCTTGCACAAAGTCCCATATTGTTTTTCTCATCAAATCATTATCAGGTGTATTGTATAAATCACTTACAAAGTTTTCGAAAACTTCGTATCCATCTTCGGCTTGTTCAGCAGTTTGTATTTCCGAAAAAGTCTCTGCTCTTTTCTTTCTGTAAGAATCAATAATTCTATTACGAACAGCTGTAAAAATCCAGCTTGACACATTTTCGATAGGCTTTTGGATGTTTTCCGAGGCTGCTAAAACATTAGCAAACACATCTTGCAGAATATCTTCTGCTTCCTCTTGGGTACGGACTCTTTGGCGAATAAATCCCAAATACTTCTTTCTTTCAGTTCTAAACAAATTTTCAATTTGCATTACTAACTCCATATTGCCACCACTTTTATTTTCTTTAAACAATAAACTCTTTCCCTTTGATTCTGTATTATCAATGGAAGTGTTGTTATTAGTATTATTTTTTTTCGAACTAATTTTCATTTTTTTCATCAATTTAGAAAGTAGAAGTTTATTCCCGTAATCCTCCAAAAAATTAAAAACAAATTTAACAATTCTTTATATATTAAGACACATTTTTTTGCAAAAAGTTACAATAAATTATAAAATTTTTCAACATAAAACTGAAAATTAACAATTTCTTTATTTTTTACTTGTCAAAATGTCAATAAACTTCCACATTTATACTTATAAGAAATAACTATGCCATTTTAATCAAGTCCAAAATAAACGCTGCATTATCCAAAGTTTTTTGGATTGTGCCATTGTTCTCAATAACAAAATCTGCCAAGTTTACTTTCACTTGTGTGGAAATTTGTTCACTAATTCTATTACGAATTTCAGTCTCCGAAAGTTTCGTTTTTTCCATTATTCTCTTAATTCTAATATCCTCTTTAGCATCAACAACAATGATGTAGTCAAATCCTTCATCAAGGGCAGCTTCGTAAATCAATGCACTTTCAACGAAGATTATTTCAACTCCTTCCTCAATATATTCTTCAATTTTATTAATCATAGCCTGAATAGTTGGAGGATGGACAATTTGATTCAATTTTGCCAAATTGTCTTTGCTCTTTGCACTATTGTCAAAAACAAGATTTGATAAATTTTGGAAAATGATTTCTCCATTTTCATTAAGTATTTTATTTCCAAATGCTTTAGTTAATTGAGTTTTAACATAAGCATCATTTGTCATAATGTCCTTCGCCAAATTGTCTGTATTTATTACAGGATAACCTTGTTCTTTGTAATAATTAGCAACAGTGCTTTTGCCACTACCAAAACCACCAGTTATTGCAATAATTTTTACTTCGTAATTTTTTGCTTCATTATTTTTTCTATCAATAATATCAAACATTTCAAAACCTCAAGAATCAGAAAATCAAAATTATGAATATTTCTTAAAAAATAGCAAAATATTTTGTCAATTTCTAAATTCTTCGTAATTTTGTATTCTAATTTTTTTCAAAATTGGTCCTATAGACTAATGGTCAGGTCATCAGCCTTTCACGCTGGCAGTAGGGGTTCGAATCCCCTTAGGATCACCAAGCCGCTTTACAGCACTTTACACAGCTTGACAAAAACACCTCATAAATTACTCAAAATCAATAATTTACAAAAGCTATCAAGTAAAACTTGGTAAAGATACATCAATTAAAATATAATAGGAAAACAACTTTTATGTCAAAAAAAACGTCAAAACAATTTCAATAATTGTAGTTTTGTGACGTGAAATTCTATACAAAAC
>DYLM01000073.1 GCA_020722095.1 Chloroherpeton thalassium | reverse complement strand
AGTCTACTTTGCTTTTTCAGATGTGCCACATCTGCGAGATGTGGCACATCTAAATAAATACAAATTATCAAATTAAATTAGATTGCTTCGTCCCGATAAATCGGAACTCGCAAAGACGTCTTTAACCCAATTTCTTTGGAAAATACAATATGAATATATTTAACCACAAAGGACACAAAGAAAATATCGCAAAGAACACAAAATAGAATAAATTGACTTATGATGCAGCCTCTGATAAATTTTCTTTTCAACCTTCCGAAGGTTTCCGAACCTTCGGAAGGTTTATTTTTTAAGTTGTTTTTATTTCTTTTGTGGTATAATGTAAATCTTTTCGTTTGGTTTCTTCATACCAAATTTTTCTCTTGCAATTTTCTCAATTTCTGCAGTATCGTATCGTAGTTTATTAATTTCATTATATAAACTATCTTTTACTTTTTCCTCATAAGATAATTCTTGCTTCAAATCTGAATTTCGGTTTGTAAGCATCACTCGATTGATTATTCCACTTGGCGAAAACAACCCATAAGCAATCAATACTGTTAATACAGTAAAAATTATAAAAATATTCGTTTTCTTCTTTGTATCCCAATTATTTAGCATATTCTACTCATTTTAGATTTCTTGGTATTTTTAAAATAAATTCTGTTCCTTTATTCTTCTCGGAATTTATAATTATTTTTCCGCTATGCAATTCCACTACTTGCTGAATTATTATCGTGCCAATTCCAAATCCCGAACCATCTTTTGCAGTTGAAAAATAAGGAGTTAGTATTTTTTTCTTTGCTATTTCGTCCATTCCCAATCCATTATCTTTGATTGAAAAGCAAATCATTCTACCTTCAATCCATGAATTAAGCGAAATCAATCCCGTTTGATTAGGCATTGCCTTAATTCCATTCTCAATTGTATTCCTAATTGCGCGAATTAACTTTGGTTTATCGCAATTCAATTCAATTCTATCCGAAGCAATTTGGAATGTGATATTTGGAAAGGCAGTTTTGTCGAACTCCGATGCCGCTTCGCTCAATAATTCAACAGAATTGGTGGCAACTAATTCCAAATTATTCGACCGTCCAACGGTAACAATATCTCTAACACGCTTTTGCAATAAATTCACTTGATGCAAAATTCTGTTTTTTTGAGTGTAATTGTCGGAATTCTCATCGCATTTCATTTGTTCAGCATTAAGTTTTATCGTTAGTAAATTAGTCTGCATATCGTGAGCAAGTTGTGCCCAATTAGCCATTTTTTTCCTTTCCAATTGCTCTGTAATATCAAATCCATTTATCAAATATCCTTTCAATTTTCCTGTCATAGTCCAATAAGGCGAAATATGAAAAAAATATTCTAAAGCGTTATTATTTTTGATTAAAGTTATCTTTTTGGAATTATGAGTTTTACTGCTAATTGAATATTCGTAAAATTCCAAAAGTGGATACAATTCTTCTTTTTGTAAAAATATATGAAAAGATTGTTTGAGCGGTACTTTTTTGCCTAATCCAAGTAGTTCCAAACCTTTGCTACTGATATTTTCAATAATTCCCTTGCTATTTAGAACGATGATAATATTTGCACTTGGCAAATTTATTAATTCACCGAAAATCTTCTTCTGTTTTTTGTAGAGTTTGTAATATAAATAAAATAGGATAATCAAAACAATCGGGACAATATATTGCAAAAATTTATAATAAATAGTGAATAAAATTGCAAATTTATTTTGCCTAATTTGATGAATTTCCGAATAATTTAATGATGACAAGTACAAGTGATTCCCAAGTATTGTTACTTTGATAGGGGAAGTAAATTTATCACCGACTAAATTATAATCAAATAATTCAGTTGTTAAGTTATAATCAAAAAGGAGCAGACTATTACGAAAAATAGCAACAATCTTATTGCTCGCAACCGATAATTTAATTGGCTCGTAAATGTTTTTGGGTAAAGCTGTTGAATTTGTGTTGTAATTACTAAATGCACCAAGCGAATTAATCCAATAATTGTCGTTGTGATTTGATATCCAAAAAATTGTGGGATTTTGCTCAACCATATCAAAAGTAAATAATTCGGAGCCAATTTCAAAGATTCTTTTTAAAATAACTGCTTTTGTTTGTGTGTTTATTATTTGAATTAATGTAGTTGAGGATAATTCGCTTGTAGATTTAAGCATTATATAATTATTTCTTATATCGATTGAGTTTATTTCACTTGATTCCAATCTAATTTGCCATATTTCATTATGTGAATAATCAAATTTCTTTAGAATTGAATAATTGTTGAGAGATTCGATTGTGTAAATGTTATTTCCACCAAGAGTAAAATCTTCGATATTATTGAATATTTCTGTTGGTGAAAAAGTATTACCATCATATTTGATTCGGAATAATTTTTTTCCAATTAGCAAATAAGCATTGATTTTATCTTGTTGTAGGAATTTTGCCATTAAATTAATTTCTTCTGGATCATTCTTAATCAAACTAATTGAATTTAGTTGATTTAATTTATTATCAAACTGAAGTAAAGTGTAATTTTTATTTTTTATTCCAAGCACAAATAAATTATGATTCCATAGGAATGAGTAAATTGTTTGTTCTAAATTTACTACACACCCAATTTCTTGTTTTTTGTAAGTTCCCTGCCAACTTGTAAGGGTTTCTAAATTATCCAACCACTGTTGCTTTATTAAATATGATTGAATTATCAAATTTGAATCAACTAATAATTTTCCCCCGATAAATTCTTGTTTATTTCTAATTTGTAATGGATAATCTAATCCTGCATAAGCAGAATTACAGATTATTACAAACACAAAAAATATCGCAAAAATTCTAATCAAAATACTTGTTTATTTTTAAATTTAAAAATTTATTTCATTTATTTTTAATTCAACGGGCTCGCCTGTTTTTAGTGATTCAATCGCTGCAAATGTAGCTTTGGTTGTAGCAATAATTGAATTAATATTGATTGGCATTGGCTTGCCTGTTTTTACTGCTTTAATCACCTCTTCGATTTCGTTTTCGATGCCTTTGTCGCCATCAAATTTATAGCTTGCTTCCTTGCCACCACGGAATAATTTCACATTTTTAAAATTATCCATAATTGCAGATTTGCCTTCACAAAATACTTCAAAGTATTCCTTTGGCATCGAAGAATCGCCCATAGACGAATAAATAATCGTTCCCACAGAGCCATCTAAAAATTTGATGTTAATAGAAACATTGTCAAAATTAGAGAAGTCAGTTCTGCTGGTAGAAGTAGAAATTGCAAAAACTTCCTTGGGTAGTGATGATGAAATAAAACTCATTGTATCAATAAAATGGCAAACTTCGCCAATTATTCTACCGCCATTTTCGGGTAATTGCACCCAATGGTCTTTTGGTATTGCTCCAGCATTCACTCGATAAATCATATTCATTGGCTCTTTGGTTTGCTGGAAGAATTTATCAATCTTCTGGAATGCTGGACTAAATCGGCGATTAAACCCGACCATAATTTGGCTACCATATTCTAAAATATTATCATTGATTTCGTATAATTCCTCTTCATCAATACACAAAGGTTTCTCAATAAAGATTGGCTTTTTGTTTTTCAAAGCTAAATTTACATAGTGTGCGTGGGAATTATGCCGAGTGGCACAGAAAATTAAATTTACATCGGGATCTTTGATAACATCGTCTCCATCACTAAATTCCTTTTTAAACTCAAATAATTTAGCAACATTATGACTGGAAAGGGAAGATGAATTTGCAATTGAAATAAATTCAACATCATTTTTCTTCAAATTTGGCAAAAGATAATTTTGAGCAAATGTACCTGCACCAATAAATCCAATATTTGCAGTTTCGGAATCATAATTATCATTAGATTGTAGCACGACCGATTGTTTAACTTTGGATTCTCTTTTAGGATAATTTATAAGAATACCAAGGTATTTTTCTTGTATTTCACCAGAAATATACTTGTAAGCAGTTGCTGCATTTTGAATTGAAAAATTATGAGTTACCAATTTTTTGAAATCAAGTGTTTTGTTGGCTAATAAATCAATAATTGCTTGCATATTGCGGTTCTCGGTCCAGCGGACAAAGCCGAGCGGATAATCATTGCCCAACTCTTCATAATTTGGGTCGTACCGACCAGGACCATAACTTGTGGCAATTCTTAATTCCAATTCTTTCTTGTAAAAAACTTCGCGTGCGATATTCATTCCCACAGCACCAACGATAATAACTTTTCCGCGTTTGCGGGCTAAATCTATTGCAAACTCCACTGGCTCGTTCGAACTTGTTGACGCAGTTATGATCACAGAATCGAAACCATTTGCATTCGAAATACTTAATGCTTCTTTTAAATACTCACGACTGCTGGGATAAACTGCTTGGCAACCGAATTCTTTGGCTAATGCAAAAGTACTTTGGTCTATATCAAAGCCAACAACATTTGCTCCATTTGCTTTAAGTAGTTGAACTGTAATTTGCCCGATTAGTCCTAATCCAATTACAGCAATGTTCTCGCCTAATTGCACTTCTGCGCGTCTGATGCCTTGCAAAGCAATTGCTGCAACTGTTGCAAAAGCAGCCTCTTGCAAATCAACTTCGTTCGGAACTTTTACAGCAAGATTTTTTGGAACGGCACAAATTTCGCTATGGTTGGCATATCCTGCTCCGGCAATAGCAACTCGGTCGCCAGGATTAAATTCAGGACAGTCGCTTTCTAAAACAACGCCAGATGCAGAATAACCTAATGTTTTATAGGAATCTAATTTGGCTTTAACTCTATCTAAAGTAGCAAATAATCCCTCTTTTTTGATAAAATCCAAGACTAACTTAACTTGGTCGGGCTGTTTTTTTGCTCGTTCCAGCAAAGATGATTTGGCATTTTCCACAGAAGTCTTTTCTGTTCCTGCACTTATAAGCGAATAAGATGTCTCTACTAATATTCCATTAGGAAAGCATTGCGGTGGAGGTAATTCGTCAATTAATATTTCGCCTGATTTTTGATGTTGAAGTACTTGTAACATATATTTATTGTAATTTTGAATATTTCTAAATTAAGAAAATATATTTTATTTTCAAATATAATTTTTCCAATTATTGATAAAGAAAAAATTAAGTAAAAGAAATTATGTAATAGAAAATTTTTTTTTGCTAATTTTATAATTTTCAAATATACACAAATTCAAAATATGAAAAGACTTTTTACATTATCAATAATTTTAATTTTCTTACAAATTATTAATTTGTTCGGTTATTTTAAAGATTATCAAATTAAGGAGATGTTTCCTTCATCAACAAGGATAATTCAGCAACTTAATTCAAATTGGGATTTTATTTCAAATTCCGAGACCGCTTCGCTAATAAACATTCCTCATTTAACTTTGTCCAACTCAAGTTTAACCTATCAAAGGCAATTCAATATCGACAAAGATGCTTTAAATTCTTATGATTGGTCGTTGTATTTCCTTGGAATAAGCAATGAAGTTGAAATATATGTAAATGAGCAGTTTGTAGGGAAATTTTTGAGCAATTATATTCCATTTACAGTGGATATTCCCCAAAAAATTCTTTCTGCAAAATCAAATATTTTGAAATTGATAATTAGTTCGCCCGATAATTCAATTAATTATTTCCAAAATGATGTATTTGCACCTGTAAGTTTGAATGGCATTGCTCGTGATATAATTTTGATTGGGTCGCCACAATTATTTGTATCTAATTTGAAATATAAATCCAACATTAATTCTGCAAACAATTCCGCAACAATTGATTTAGACTTGGAAATCAAATCTCGTGATTTAGATAATTTGGCAAAGGGCACACGAACAGACTCCACTGCACCTGTGATTGTAAATTCCAAAAGTTTTGCTTATCAAGTGATATTAAGAGAAAAAGAATCTAAAACTGCAATTTATCAGTCTGATTTTGCTCAATTTTCTATTGAACCTTATCGCTCAATCAATAAAAAACTAAAGATTAATGTTAGCAACTTTAATCTTTGGTCTCTCAAGAATCCCAATTTATACGAGATAGTTTGTAAAATTTATGCTTCGGGTTCTTTGATAGATGAAAATATTGTAAATTTCGCTTTTCGTAAGTTTTATCCTAATCCCAGCAACGGACAATTTAATTTTAATGGTCAGAAGTTCATTTTTAAAGGAATTAGTTATATTGAAACTTTCTATCAAAAGGGAAAAGTTAATTTACCTTCTAAATTCGAAGAAGATTTAAAGCAATTAAAGGTATTAGGAGCGAATGCAATTGTATTTAAATATTATTATCCCAATCCATATTTGCTTTATCTTTGCGACAAATATGGAATAATGGCTTTTATTGATATGCCTTTTTATAATTTGCCAAATAAAATTATTGCAATAGAAAATAATTTAGCAAATTTCGCCAATCAAGCCAAAAATTTAATTAGAACTTATTCCTCAAATCCTTCTGTAATGGGTTTTGGTGTTGGGAAGGGAATTGAGGATAATAGCAAAAGTTACAAATCCTATTTGGACAGGCTTACTAATATCTTCAAAAAAGAATCTGATAAATTAGTTTTCAAAACTGTTTACCCCGAAAACAAAAATGATTATAGCAATAATATTGATTTTCTTTTATTCCAGAATTTTGAAAGTAGAGAAAATTTTGAATCAATTTACAAAAATTATTCCAAATTAAATAATAATAAAGCAGTACCCGTTGTTATGACTTTTGGAGTTGCTATCCAAAATGACAATCATCTTGGCTACTCCAATCCATTTAGCGTTGAATACCAAAGTTATGTTGCTCAAAATTTATATAAAGTCTCTACAATCAATGATGGCAACGGATGCGTGATAAATAACTTTAACGACTATTATGCGCATTATCCAATTCTCCAAACTCGCTATATAAATGATAGGGTAGTTACTAAAGGTTTAGTAGATATTAAATATAAAAATAAAACCTCATTTAATTTTGTGAAAGCACTTTTCAATGAAGAGAATACTCCGCTACTTGATATTGGCAACTATTCCACAACTGAATATAGTTTCATTTTGTTGAGTTTGCTTCTTATTATTGTGATTTTTATGATGGTGTCCCGCTTCCGTAGATTTCAGGAATACTTTATTCGTGCTTTGCTACGACCTTATAATTTTTATGCGGACATTAGAGACCAAAGAATATTATCGCCATCGTTTACTTATGTTTTAGCATTTATCCTGGCTTTAACTTATGGTATTTATCTTGAATCATTAAGTTATCATTATATTGTTTCAGAAAGGTTCCAATTCTTGTTAATGTTGTTTATTCCAAATATCTATGCTCAATCTTTGTTATTCCAAGTGATTTGGCAACCATTAGCGGGCATTTTGATTTTCTCTTTACTTTATATTTTGCAAGTTTATGTGATTGCTTTGATTGTAAGATTATTTGCGTATATCAATCATCGAAATATCAATCATTTTGACGTTTTGAATATTACTGTCTGGGGAAGTTTGCCAATTATCTTTCTCTTGCCTTTTGATTTGATTATTTATAAATTATTGCAAATAAATTCCTTTGTATTTCCAATTATTATTCTATTAACAATTTTGATTTTAGTATTTTCAATATTTAGAATATTAAAAGCAACCGCAGTTGTATTTGATTTGAAATTTGACAAAGTATATTTAGTTGGAATTGGAATTATTTCATTTTTCGTATTTGTAATGTATATTGTTTATCAATCACAAATTGATTTTGCCAGTTTATTATCTTACTATATTTCTGTGTTGATGTAAGCAAATTTGAGTTTAATATTAATTGATTTGTATTAACAAAATAACATATTTCCACTTATTATTGTTAATTTTACTTTTTTTGAAATTGTAAATTATTATTATTATGTTAACAGAAGAATTATACTCCGAAATTGAAGTTTCCGACCAAACTGCTCTTGAAGTTGGTCTAACCAAAGATGAATACAATCTGATTGTAGAAAAAATTGGTAGAATTCCAACTTACACAGAACTTGGTGTTTTTGGTGTGCTTTGGAGCGAGCATTGTTCCTACAAAAATTCCATCAAACAATTAAAAACACTTCCTCGTTCAGGTAAAAGGCTTTTGGTTGAAGCTGGTGCAGAAAATGCCGGATTAGTAGCGATTGACGATAATTGGGCGATTGCGTTTAAAATTGAAAGCCACAATCATCCATCAGCAGTTGAACCCTATCAAGGAGCAGCAACAGGAGTAGGTGGTATTTTGCGAGATATTTTCTCGATGGGAGCTCGACCAATTGCCTCATTAAATTCACTTCGTTTTGGCGAAATCGAAGTTCCTCGTAATCAATACCTTCTGAAAGGTGTTGTTAAAGGAATTGGCGATTATGGTAATTCGTTCGGAGTGCCAACAGTTGCTGGTGAAATTTACTTTGATAATTGCTATAACGACAATCCGCTTGTAAATGCAATGGCTGCGGGCATTGTGCATAAAGATGGAATAATTTCTGCAACTGCCAAAGGTGTTGGAAACCCTGTTTTCATCCTTGGTAGCCGCACTGGTCGAGATGGTATTCACGGGGCGTCTTTGCTTGCTTCTCGCGAATTTGACGAAAGCACAGAAGAAATGCGCCCAACAGTGCAGGTGGGCGACCCATTTGCCGAGAAAGTACTGCTCGAAGCTCTGCTTGAAATGTTAGATGCTGGCGTATTAGTTGGCGTGCAAGATATGGGAGCAGCTGGAATTTCTTCCTCCACATCCGAAATGAGTGCTCGTGGTGGCGTGGGAATGAATATTGATTTGGATAAAGTGCCATTACGCGAAGCCAATATGTCTGCTTACGAAATTATGCTTTCGGAATCTCAAGAAAGAATGCTTTTGATAATTGAAAAGGGTAAAGAAGACCGAGCTTTTGAAATTGCAAAGAAATGGGATTGCCCATTAACACAAGTTGGGGATATTCGTGAAGATGGCAGATTGAAAATCTACAGACACAATAAATTAGTTGTAGATTTAGAAGCAGAAATTCTTGTTCTGGGTGGCGGTGCTCCACAAAATGATAGAGAAAGTAAATTCCCAGAATATTTGAAGAAAACACAGAATGAAGAAATTGATTTATCTGCAATTCAAGATAATAAATTAGAGGTTTTCAAAAAATTATTAAATTCGCCAACTATTGCCTCAAAACATTGGGTTTATGAGCAATACGATTCGCAAGTACTTACAAACACAGTATCCACAAAAGGCGATGCTGCTGTATTGAGACTACGCGAAGTGCCAGGCAAGGGAATTGCCCTTACAACTGATACAAATAGCCGTTATGTGTATCTTGATCCGTATATCGGTGGAATGGCATCTGTTTGCGAAGCTGCAAGAAATGTGGTTTGCGTTGGCGCTCGTCCGATTGCAATTACAAATTGCTTGAACTTTGGCAATCCTTACGACCCCGAAGTTTATTATCAATTCAAAGAAGCTGTTCGCGGAATGAAAGATGCTTGTCTTGCTCTTGATACGCCCGTTACAGGTGGCAATGTTAGCTTCCATAATGAATCACAAAGTTTTGCCATATTCCCAACTCCAACGATTGGAATGCTTGGCATATTAGAAGATCTGGATAAGCGATGCACTCCTGAATTTAAGAATGAAGGCGACTTGGTTTATTTGATTGGCAATAATAGGGAAGAAATTGGTGGCTCGGAATTAGTGAAGCAGTACTTTGGAAAAATTACAGGCAAAGCTCCAATTTTGAATATTGAAGATGAAGTAAAATTGCAAAATTTAACTTTAGAATTGATTAATCAAAATATTATCAATGCTGCTCACGATACATCAGAAGGTGGATTGGCGATTGCATTAGCAGAAATGGCAATAAATAAATCAAAATTGGGGGCATCAATAGATTTGGGTGATAATTCAAGTTTAGCCAAATTATTTGGGGAATCACATTCGAGGATCATTGTTGCTATGCCCAAAGATAATCAATCAAAATTTGTTGAATTATGCAATGAATTTGGAGTAGAATATTTTGAATTAGGCAGCGTGCAGCCAAACACTTTATCAATTAAAGATGCCTTTGAAATTAATGTTAACGAAATATTCGATAATTACTATTATGCAATCGAAAGAAAATTAGGAATAAAGGAATAAAAAAGATTTGTAAAGATTTAATTTAAATTTAAATAAATACAAAGAAATTGATTTGTTCATAAAAGATGTAATGATAAATACAAAACATAAAGTAATAAATGGTGATAGTAGAATAATGAATGA
>DYLM01000183.1 GCA_020722095.1 Chloroherpeton thalassium | reverse complement strand
GGGGGCCGGCTGGCTGGGTCTTGAGATAAAGGCTCCCCTTCCATTCCCCGTTGTTCAAATTGAAATTAATTAAAGTATCGCACAGCCCATCTTTAGCTCTAAGTTGTGGCAAAGTATTTTCATTTTGACAAAAAGCAGTCTGAAAAATAATAATAAACATGAAAATAAATAAAAAGTATCTCATAATAAACCTTAAAATTAATTATTTATTTTTATAAATTTTATTGCTTTGTTCCCTATTAGCAAATAATAATAACCGTTTGGTAAACCTGATGCATCAATCAATTGGGAATCAAAATTTAATTCGCCCTTTAATATTGTGTTACCTAAATAATCGCGAATCTCATAAAACCTTGAGTTACTGTTTGAATTCAAGTATATATGCAAAACATTATTTACAGGATTCGGATAGATTCTAAACGTATTGACATTTTTTTGTTGCTCCATTACACTAATCGTTACTGTATCTGTATTAACCGGATAATGCTTTTGATTATAAGTAACAAAATATTCCTTATTTGATAATGATTGTGGTGTAATATCTTCAATTAATAAACTATCATCATTGATTACTTTAATTCTTATATTATTGATTGTCGTATCCTTACCCAAACCTACAATTGTTTCAGGAATTTCATCAACAATTTTTGCATAAATTAAGCTTCCGTAAAGTAATTTGGGCTTTAAAGTATCGTTTTTATTGAACTGTACGATAACAGCATCACCATCTGCAGTAAGATATTCACCTACCCTTAAGCTCATACTTTGCTTTTCGATTTGAGTTAAAGTTGAAGGACCGAAAACAAATTCTGCATCTGTCTTTGACGGGTCTCCTATTTGAATGTGGTATCTCCAAGCAGTTACAGTAGCATATTGAGTAGGATATTCTGCTTCAAGTAAATAAAAGTTAGGCTCATTGTATCCTCCACCGGCTCTCTTTTCGAGGCCAAGTTCGAGTATCATATATAAAAAACTTGTGATATATGATGACTCCGGGAAATTTGCCGGAGAATAAAAAGTTGACCTGAAAAAATCAACTTTCTTTTTGTGAATTAAAGTATCCGGATTTGGATACTTGTAATTACATGTTGGCTTAGCAACAATACATGGTCTTGTATCAATCCATTTAGCGCTTCTATTTCTAATATGCATCGTAGGCATTGAATATATTTCAAGGTAATTATTAACAATTGCTTTATCCAAGTCAATCCCGAAGTTGATATTGAAACTGCCAATGGGAAATCTAATCGAGTCAATTCTTTGGTTTTTTTTAAAATGCTTTTCCATGCATATTGAGATTTCCAAAGAATCCCCGATTTTTTCCCATTTTGCATTTTTTAATATGAAATCGGACAATATTGAATCTCCATTATTTCCATTATTTAAAGTAATCCTGAACAAATTTTGTTTCGTCAGAACAATTTTTCTTATGTATGAAATTGGTTCAGTCGAATTCATAAATATAGTATCATTAATGACTTTAACTATTAATGGGATGGCGTTGGTGTCATCAATCTCTCCAAACCAGCGTATTAACTTTTCAC
>DYLM01000001.1:123364-129666 GCA_020722095.1 Chloroherpeton thalassium | reverse complement strand
ACTCTCGCTCCGAGCACTAAAAGATTCCTGTAAGCAATATATAAATAAGATGTTTACAGGAATTTTTTATTTATTAATCATTACCAATACATTACCAATCTGTTGTTTCGAATCATTATAAAAAATGTAAAAAAAATCCCCCAAATATAAGTTTAGAGGATTTTGTATTTAATATTATATAAACTTGGAAAGACTATTCTTCTTCTTCAGCTTGTTTCTTGTAATTATCCATCAATTCTTGTTGAACATTTGGTGGAACTTGTTGATATTCAGCAAATTCATATTCAAATGTTCCTTTTGCTTGAGTGATTGACTTCAATGATGAATAATATTTATCTAATTCAGCCAAAGGCATTTTAGCACGGACGATTTGCACTTTTCCTTGCACATCAATACCCAAAATCACACCACGCCGAGTTGGTAAATCGCTCATAATATCGCCAACATATTGCTCAGGAACAACAATACTTACATTATAAATTGGTTCGAGAATCTTAGGAGCTGCAGCAACGAAAGCTTCCTTGAAAGCATTACGACCAGCGGTTTTAAATGCGGCTTCGTTTGAATCAACTGGGTGCATTTTTCCATCGTAAACATAAACACGAATATCACGAACAAATGAGCCAGTGAGCGGCCCGAACTCCATTTTCTCCATAATACCTTTCAAAATAGCAGGCATAAAACGAGCATCAATCACACCACCAACAATACAGTTGATATACTCTATATTTCCGCCCCAATTAAGAGTTTGAAGGTCGCGTCCTCTAACAGTAATATCACCAGGATCGGGAGCACCTTCCACATAAGGTTCAATGTGAATATGAACTTCAGCAAATTGTCCAGCACCACCAGATTGTTTTTTATGTCGGTAGCTTGCTCGGGCTGATTTAGTGATAGTTTCGCGATAAGGAACGCGTGGTTCAATAAATTCAGCATCAACTTTAAATCTATTGCTTAATCTCCATTTAGTTAGTTGTAATTGTTGATCGCCTTGAACAAACAATAAAGTTTGACGTAATTCTGGTGAATGTTCAACAACCAACGAAGCATCTTCTATAGCAATTTGATGCAAGCTTGTTCCAACTTTCTCTTCTTCACCTTTGGTTTTAGGCACAACAGCTACACGGATTTTTTGAACAGGATATACAATTTTAGGATAAGAAACTTCAAAACCTTTGATATGGAAAGTATCGCTAATATGAGCGTTTTTCAATTTAACAGTTGCTCCAATATCACCTGCTTGGATTGAAGGAAGTTCTTCGCGATTTTTACCACGAATAGAGAAAACTTGACTAAATCTTTCAGCGGAACTGCGTGCGTGATTTATTAATTCCATACCCGAATGCACACTACCCGAAATTACTTTAAAGAAAGTTAATTCGCCTAATTTAGGATCGGAATACATTTTATAAATAAATAATGACGTATTGCCATTAGAATCAACATTCACAACTTGTTCTTCATTTGATTTATAAGTAAATTTGTCTGCAGCTGGAAAATCATTTACGATGAAATCAAGGAAACTATTTATACCGATGTTTAATTTTGCAGATGCAACAAATACAGGAAACACTTTGCCATTAAGAAATGCATTCTTAAATCCTGCTTCCAAATCTTGGGGAGATAAATCGCCTTCGTCAAAGTATTTTGTCAATAATTCTTCATCGGATTCAGCAACAGCTTCCACAAGTTGATTTCTCATTTCTTCAGATTTGCTCTTTAAATCTGCAGGTATTTCAGATGTGCTATACTTCCCATCTGGAGCAAATTCCAATAATTTCATTGTTGTTAAATCAATAATTTTATTAAATCCGCTACCTGGATTAACTGGATATTGCACTGGTGCAACATTCACACCATACGCATCCTTCATATTAGCAAGAATTTGGTCAAAATCAACTTTGTCGCCATCCATTTTGTTTAATAAAAATGCGAATGGTTTAGTTAATTCTTTATTGCGAATTACTGCTATATCAGTATTGAAATCAATTCCATTAACAGCATTTACAAAAATTATTGAAATATCGGCTGCTTGCATACCGCTTTTGGCTTCGCCGACAAAATCTTCTGTACCAGGTGCGTCAATTATGTTTATTTTAGTATTGTTCCACTCTGTATAAACTGGAGCAGAAAAGATTGAATATCCTTTTTCGTGCTCGAGTTCAATAAAATCGGAAACTGTATTGCCATCTTCGACAGTTCCTTTGCGGTTGATTACACCAGATTGATATAAAACGGATTCGGTGAAAGATGTTTTCCCCGAACCGCTTGTCCCAATGAAGACAAGATTCCTAATGTCTTTTGCTTCATATATTTTCATTGATTACCTCAAATAATTATTAATTTAAATTATTCTCAAAATTTGTTAGATATAAATTTGTAAATTAACAAAAAATTCATTATTAAAATAATAAAATTGTTCAAAAATTCAAAATATTTATATATATGATCCTAAAAAAAAATTAGGCTTACTTAAAATGGGACATAACAAAGAAATATTTTTTCAAATAACTGTCCAAACCTTTATAAGTGGCTATCTAATAAACCAATTTATACAATCATACTTAAAAAAAGAATAGCCATTACAAGCCAACTTTTTCATATTCCGACTTGTATAGATTAGTGATATGGAAAAAGGTGTTTGTAGGGGGGCAGAGCTTGCGCTGCCCTGATAAATATGAGACAGCCTCATCTGTGGGTGAGGTATTGGATATTTTTTTTGGAGCCTATCCCTAACCCCACCTGTCCCAACCTGTCCGGATTAGAGAATGGGAAATTTTATTGGGAATAGATACACAAAAAAAATGGCTGCTTTTGGGGCAACCATTTCTTATATATAATATTTTTGGAAAATGTTATTTATCTGCTTCGCCAAGAATTGGATCAACAGAACCGATTAATACAACCATATCAGCAATCATAGAACCGCGAGCAAGTTCGGGTAATAATTGCAAATTTGATGTGGAAGGGGAACGCATCTTCAATTTCCAAGGATGACCAGTGCCATCAGAAACAATAAAGAAGCCTAATTCACCTTTTGGCGATTCGATTGGAGTGTAAGTCTCGCCTTTTGGAGGGGCAGCACCAAAATTAATTAACATAAAGTCGTGAATCAGTTCCTCCATCTTAGTATAAACTTCATTTTTGCGAGGAAGAACAGCTTTAGGCTTATTAGCAATAATATCGCCTTTTGGCATTTTATCCAAAACTTGATAAATGATATTGATACTTTCTTGCATTTCACGAATTCTAACCATATAACGAGCTAATGAGTCCCCATCAGATTCGGTGATAACATTGAAATCTAATTGATCATAAACCAAATATGGATTATCGCGTCTTAAATCTCTTGCCACACCCGAACCACGTAAAGTTGGACCAGTTGCACCTAATTGAATTGCTTTTTCAGCAGAAATATAACCAATTCCCGCCATTCTATCCACGAAAATCTTGTTGCGATGAATCAAACCAGCACTTTTCTTCAGTTTAGCAGGGAATTCATCAGCCCATTTGCGGATACCTTGCAAAACATTATCAGGAATATCATTAGCAACGCCACCTATACGAGTATAACTTGTAGTAAAGCGGGCACCAGAAATTTCTTGGAAGAAATCGTAGAGCTTTTCGCGTTCAATAAATGTCCAGAGGAACACTGTCATAGCACCAATATCCAAACAAGTAGAACCCATCGCCATCAAGTGTGAGGAAATACGAGCCATTTCGGACACAAGTACTCTAATCCATTGCCCACGAGGAGCAGCTTCAATACCAAGAGCATTTTCTATTGCCAAAGCAATTGCTGTATTATTGGACATTGGAGCGATATAATCCAATCTATCAGTATGTGGAATAAATTCGTGGTATGTTACATTTTCGGCTAATTTCTCAAAACCACGATGCAAGTAACCCAATTCGGGAACTGCATTGATGATAGTTTCGCCGTCCAACCGCAACACAACACGCAAAACTCCGTGAGTTGCTGGGTGTTGGGGGCCCATATTTAAAATCATTTCATTTTCTAAAGCATCATCAAAAATTAAGCTAATATCTTGCCTTTGAAGTTCTTTGTAAATTTTTTCGTTACGAATCCTATTGATTAACTCAACTTGGCTTCTTGTTGTTACATTCATAAGATTTTGCAAATTAATAAAGTACTAATTTAACAATTTTTGATGAATGAATTGCATTTTTTATGCTAAAAAACGTGTCTAATTCGTTATAACATTTTAATTTTGTAATATATTATTCTTGAATGATATAAATTACTGAAGATATTTGTTAATAAAAATTTGAAAAATTATGAAATTAAGACAAATGAGAATTATTGCCTATACTTTTTTAATGTTTTTGCTTACTGGCTCGGTAGCATTGGCAGAAAATAAGTATTTCTTCTGGGAAGTCTCAACTGATAGCTCTAAAGTATATCTATTTGGTTCGATACATATTGGTTCAAAGGATTGGTACCCATTTGATAAGCACATAGAAAGTGCATTTCACGAATCGGACATCCTTGCTACCGAAATTGATTTCAAAACAATGAAAAATGCAACAAATGCAATTAAAAGGGGAGTAGCAACTGATACAATTCCATTGGAGAAGAAATTAAAACCAGATAATTATAAATTTGTTCAATCAAATCTATTAAAAATGGGCTTTCCACAAATGGCAATAGACCGCTTGCGTCCTTGGTTTGTGGCTATCACAGTTCAAGAACAAATGATGAATAGCAAAGGTAAATATGATGCTTTTTCTGGTGTAGATTTTTATTTTAGCAAAAAAGCCGAAGAAGAAGAAAAACAAACAATGGGTTTAGAGGAAATGGACTTTCAGTTCAGCCTGCTCGAAAGAATTGATGAATTTGCCGATGAATTTATCGAATCAATTATCGCAGAAAATCAAGATGATAAAAGTATGGATTCTTTGGTAACTGCTTGGCAAAATGGTGATGATAATACCATTGACGAAATGATGAACAAAGGCTACCAAAGCGAGAATTTGCTAAATCTTTTTGATGCAATTATCTATAAGCGGAACGAAACAATGGCAAAAAAGATTAGCGAATTGCTTGCCAAAAAAGAAAAAGTATTTATTGTGATTGGTGCGGGTCATCTTGTTGGCGATAAAAGTGTGATTAAAGAATTAGAAAAAATTGGAAAATATAAAATAAAAAGACTATAAATTTAAATTTCAAAATAAAAAAAAAAGATAAAAAATGAAATTACAAAACAAAACTACACTTATTACCGGGGCATCTGCAGGAATTGGAATGTCCTGTGCATATAAATTTGCCGAAGAAGGTTCAAACTTGGTATTATTTGCTCGCCGAACTGACAAATTAGAATCAGTCGCAAAAGATATTGAAGCGAAATATGGCGTAAAAGTTTTTTATTCCAAATTAGATGTTCGCAATTTTAATGATGTCAAGAATATTATTGACACGCTCCCTGCTGAATTTTCAAACATTGATATTTTAATAAATAATGCCGGAAAAGCATTGGGATTAAGCAAATTTTATGATGCAGATTTGGACGATTGGGAGGAAATGATTGATACAAATATCAAAGGCTTGCTTTATATGTCGAGAGTAATCGTTCCCAAAATGGTTGCACAAAATTCAGGATTTATTATTAATATTGGTAGCCTTGCAGGACACGAAGTTTATCCAAATGGCAATGTTTATTGTGGTACAAAATCATTTGTCCGTGCAATTTCCAAAGGAATGATAATTGATTTAAACGGCACAAATGTTAAAGTAACAAACATCGATCCAGGTTTAGTTGAAACTGAATTTTCGGAAGTTAGATTTCACGGTGACAAGGAAAAAGCTAAAGGAGTTTATTTAGGTTACACTCCGTTATCGGGTGATGATATTGCAGATATTGCAGTTTTTGCAGCAACACGTCCTGCTCACGTGCAAATTCAAGAGATATTTGTAACGCCAACTGATCAAGCAACTGCAACTATTGTCAATAAGAAATTGTAATAATTTTATTTTGGTATTGCATTTTGCATAAATTGTCAAACCCCACGAATTAATTCGTGGGTGAAATATTCGAATTTCAATTCGTAGCCGTCTAATATATCCTCTACCCCACGCTTAAGCGTGGGGAGGAAGGCTTTTTCCAATTATCTACATAGGTAGACCAAGCTCTGCCCCTACAAGATAGAAATTTGTAGGGAACGGTTTGAAACCGTTCCCTACGATAATTTAAATTATTTTCATAAGTCATTGATTATATGGAATCAAAACTCAAAATTTCCTAATCAAAACTCAAAATTTCTTAATCAAAACTCAAAATTTC
>DYLM01000001.1:118857-123264 GCA_020722095.1 Chloroherpeton thalassium | reverse complement strand
TAATCAAAACTCAAAATTTCTTAATCAAAACTCAAAATTTCCTAATCAAAACTCAAAAAGTTTCATTTAAAATTTTTCAAATAAATAATTTTTATTCTTTCAAAAGATTTTTCTCTTCTTTCTTAAATATTTTGTGTGTTAGATTGAGTAAAATTTTATTTGGATAATAATTTATTCAACTATTTGCACAAAAAATACTCTACAAATAAAGAAAAATGGAACTTATCTCATAATTTAATTAGTAGAAAATTATTTAATTAAAACATTTTAAAACCTTATTTAACTTAATAACATTAGTAGAAAGAAATAAATCAAACTAAACCAATAACCTTATTTCCTAATTTACTGTATTAAATAAGGTTATAAGGTTTGGTGTATCAAAATGGAAATTATTTCTACTAAGGTTAATAATGAGGATAAGGTTTTTGATTAGATATAATACACTTTTTGTTATATTTTCCATCGCAGAAGGGGAATTTGTTGCGAACAGGCATGCCTGTTCCCTACGGGGAGACGATTTTTCTTATATTCCCTCTCGGTGAGAGGGTTAGGGAGAGGTTCTATCTTATTTGTAGGGAACAACGATTGTTGTTCCCTACGGGTGGGGAAATAATTCTTGCTAACAAAAACCTAAATTAATGAATTTACAAATTCTTCTGTGATTTCTAAATCATCGGATAATAAAATTCTACCGCAATTCTCACATAAAAATAACATATCTTTGTTATTGCGGATTTCTACAATTCGTTGGGAGGGAACAGCATTATAACAACCTGAACAGCTGTGTCTCTTTACTTGGACAGCTGCATCGTTATAATTTTTGCGGATGCGATTGTATTCTTTCAAATTTACAGTAGTGATTTTGGCAGTGCAAGCATCTTTTTTGTTTTTTAGTTCACGAACTTCTTGCTTTTGTTCTCCGGCTAATTCTTCAATTTCGAGCGAAATCTCTTTGATTTCCTTTTGTAGAGTTTCGTATTTAGCTTTTTGCTCTTCCAAAATTTTATTTAAATTTTCTTCTTTTATACCCTCGCTTCTCATTTTTTCGGATAAGGCGGTATGATCCAATTTAATTTGGTCAATTTCACGGGAAATAGCATCAAATTCTTTGTTATTGCGAGATAAAAATTGTTGATTAACTAATTTGTCTTCTCTATCTTTCAATTCAACCAAAGTTATTTTAGCAGAAGCAACAAATTTAGTGATTTCATTCAAAATCTGTTGAGTTTCTTCAATTTGAATTTTTGTATTGATTGCTTCACGCTGTTTATCTTTCTCTAATTCGGGGAGATCCCCAAATTCCTCATTTAAATCATCTAATCTTTGGTCAATATAAGCGAGAGCCGCTAAATAATGATTTTGTGTCGACATTATTCACCTAATTTATTTATTATAAAATTTTCTTGATTTTGTCTAATCTGTTCTGTATTTGGATAATAATAAACAGGATTAGTTAAAGTTCGGGACTTAACAAAATTGATTTCAGTATTATTTAATTTATTATTAAGAACATCAAACAGGGCAGAAACTATAAAAGACTCGGTCTCATAATGTCCAGCATCTATCAAATTGAAGACATTATCAGCAATATGGAAATTATGATACGAAACATCAGCAGTAATAAAGGCATCATAAGATTCATTCATAACAGAATGAAGGAAACTTGTCCCACTTCCACCAATTATTGCAACTGACTTTATATAATCTTTTTTACTTTTAGAGAACCTAATTGGTGCATTTGTAATATTATGTATTTTGCCGAGTAATTCTTGAATAGTAACATTTTTAGTGTATTTCCCGGAAGCACCCATACCGTAATTTTCATTTTCTATATTTGGAAATAAAGGTTTAATTTCGCTTAATTCTAATGCTTTTGCAAATATATAACTTGTGCCTTTTGGATAAACATCAAAACGTGTATGTAATGAAATTACTGATATTTTATTCCTGATGAGTAAAGTGGTTAATCTGCCAACTCGTTCGTCTTGTGTAATTGTTTGCAATGGCGAAAAAATTAGTGGGTGAAATGTTAAAATAGTATCAACTTTGTTTTGAAGTGCTTCGATAATAACTTCGGGTGTAATTTCATAGGCAATAAGCACTTGATCTACTTCAAGATTTCCGCTGTGAATTTGAATACCAACTTTATCATCTTTCATTGCGAGCTTAGATGGGAATTCATTTTCAAGAAATTCTAAAAAGTAAAAAAGATTCATTTGCAAAAATTGTAAATTACAAAAATGCAAATTAAGAAAAATTAACGAATTAGGATAAAAATCACACTTAATACAAATCAAAATGAAGCAAATCTCGTTGAAAATTGTCATTAAATTGAAACATTATTCATTTTACTTCGTATCAATACAATTATAATGAAATAACTTAAAAAAAAATGAAAAGAATTCCTGTTTTCTTAATAATTTTCTCCTTATTATTTTTAAAAAACAATTATAATGCACAATCCCAAAAGGAAGCAAATACCTATACTCTTTCTCAGATTATAGAAATAGCAATGAGTCAGAATCTCGATGTTTTATCCTCGAAAGCAATGATAAATGCTGCAAATTCTTCTGTTAAAAGTGCATTTGGAGGATACTTACCCAATGTGAATTACACAATGGGCTATTCACGTCAGCTAAATGCCACAGGCGGACAAACCGTAAATGTTGGAGGGCAGATTATCCCTCTGGGCGAAACCCCTCCAAATTCCTACAATATGGGAATTTCTGCTGGAATGTATTTATTTGATGGATTTAATAGAGAAGCAAATTTCACTTCGGCACAATCTAATTTTGAAAAAGCAAAATTAACTTTTGAGCAAACTAAAAATTTTATCAAAATTAATGTTATTCGAAAATATTTTGATTATGCACTCAAAAAACAAGTTGTGGAATTCAGAAAGGATAATTTGGATAAAGGAAAAAAAGAATTAGAAAGTATTAAAGCAAAGAACGAAGTAGGGCAAATTCCAATAACTATAGTTTATTCGAAAGAAGCCGAAATTGGAAGCTTGGAGTTAGAATTAGCAAAATCCCAAAATGATCTGAATTTAGCAAGAGTTTCTTTGCTTGCTTTTATTGGATTAGAGCCTACTCAAGATGCAGAATTTATAACTGAAATAGAGAACTTTAAAACAAGCGAAACCGAAATTGAGAATTTCCGCAAATCAATTGGAAATTATCAAGATGCTGTAAAAAATGCTTTAAAAAATAGAAAAGATTATCAAGCCTCATTAAAATCATTAGAATATTACAATGCTCAAAAAAGAATTGCTCGTTCATTTTATTTTCCAAAATTGCAATTCGGAGGCGGCTGGACTTGGAGTAATACTGCATTTGAAGATTTTTCAAATAAAGGAAGATCATACATTGGTTTAAATTTAAGTGTGCCAATTTTTGATGGCTTTGCAACAAATACGCAAATCCAATTTGCTGAGTATAATTACAAGGTGCAAGAATATCAAAAAATAAATTTGGAAAGAACGATTGCAACCGAAATTGAACAAGCATTTTTGAATCTTGATGCTTCCGAAAAGCAAATAAAAATTGCAGAAAAATCTGCCTTTGCTTCCGAAATGAATCTTAAAGTATTGCAAGAACGTTTTAATGTTGGCACTGCAAGCATAATGGATTTGATAACTGCAAACAATCTGTATATAAATTCGAAAATTAATTATATTTCGAGTTTGTATTCTTACTTACTTTCTCAAAGAGAAATAGAATATTATATTGGAAATTAAATTAAGAGATAAATTATGGAAGAAAACAACAACTTTCAAAATGAACAAGATAAGTTTAGGTCGTTAATGCCCGACTATAATCCACAATTTAATTTGTTTGACTATCGAGTGGGAATAGGTCGGAGAATTGCAGCAGCACTTCTTGATTTTATAATCATTGGTGTGATAACAAGTAGTTTGGGCTTCGCCTTTGGATTATTTAAAGAGTTTATCAATATTGATATTACCAAATTGATGGATCCAGTCTTTATGGAAGAATTTCAAGGAAAATTTTTGCCTCTATCATTAGTTGTCACCTTTGTTTATTTTTCAATGGAGATTTTCTTTCAGGCAACTTTGGGAAAAATGATGTTAGGAATTATAATTACAGATGAATCAATGCATTACGCTTCGATGTCCCAATTAACAATACGATTTGTTCTCAAACATTTGGATTCATTGATACAAGTTCTGTTTGTTTTCACAAGTCTAACATTATTTTCAAGTTTGTCGAGCTTAGTTGGTTTTGCAATAATCATTGCTTTCTTTTTTGTATTACGAGTATCCAAACAAAGTTTATACGATCAAATCAGCAAGACAGCAGTATATTTTAAAGTAGAAATTGAGGCAAATACAAATAATTTTAATAAAAACTAATAAATAATTTAAATAAATAATTTAAATAAATA
>DYLM01000001.1:49025-118757 GCA_020722095.1 Chloroherpeton thalassium | reverse complement strand
TTTATATAAATTTAAAAAACAAAAAACAAAAAAATCTGAAAATATAGCGAGAAGAATAAATGGCAAAGAAGAAAAAAAATACCAGAAATCTTATTATTTTTATTTCAATAGTAGTAATTGGAATTATAGTTGCTGCATTATTGATAAATAGGAAAGATAAACCAGTAGAAATTATGGTAGAAAAAGTATCTGAAAGAACTATTGTACAAAAAGTATCTGCTGTTGGTAAAATACAAGCCGAAACCGAAGTAAAAGTTTCTCCCGAAACAAGTGGAGAAGTAGTTTATTTGGGTGTAGAAGAAGGAGATTCAGTAAAAAAAGGGCAATTACTAATTCGAATCAAGCCAGACATCATTGAAACAATGTTAGAACAATACAGAGCATCTGTTGAAGCCGCAAAATTAGATGCCGAAGCAGTATCAGAAAGATTGAAGCAAGCAGAAACAGAATTAAGCAGAGCACGCGAACTTTATAAAAATAAGTATATTTCGCAACAAGAGTTCGATACCTATTCAACAAATTACCAAACTTTACAATCAAATTATCAATCGAGTATTGCCAGATACCAGCAATCTAAAGCATCTCTAAAACAAATTGAAAAGAATGCCGAGAGAACAACAATTTTAGCCCCGATTGATGGAGTAATTACAGCAAGAAATGTTGAAATTGGCGAAACAGTACTTGGAACGCAGCAATTCCAAGGAACTGAAATGCTTAGAGTTTCTGACTTGAATGTAATGAATGCAATCGTTGAAGTAGATGAAAATGATATAATCCTAATTAAAAAAGGCGACACTGCCTCTATTGAAGTTGATGCCTTGCCAGATTTGATTTTAAAAGGAGTTGTGATTGAAATTGGACATTCTGCAATTCAGAGTACAAATTTTACCCAAGATCAATCCACAAATTTCAATGTTAAAGTTAGGATAATCAACCCAGATCCAAGATTGCGTCCAGGTATGAGTTGCAACGCAGAAATTACTACCGAAACTAAATACAATGTAATTGCAGTGCCTCTGCAATCAGTCACTACACGAATAAAAGTAGAAGAACCAATTCAAGAGCGAGGTATTAAACAAGTTAAGGAAGATGAGGAAGATAAGACTAAGAAACGACCACCTATGATAGTATTTATTCAAGAAAAAGATATTGTTAGAACCCGCGAAGTAAAAACAGGTATTTCCGATGATGGTTATATTGAAATTACAGATGGACTAAAACTTGGTGAAACAGTAGTATCTGGAAGTTTTCAAGCAATTAGCAAATTATTAGATGATAACGTAAAAGTAACCTTAGAAAACAAGGACAAAAAGAAAACATTCAAAAAGAAAATGTAGTTTATCCGATGAATAATCAAAAATTAATTTTAACAGAACATCTTAGCAAAATCTACAAAATGGAATCAACCATTGTAGCTGCATTGCAAGATATAAATATATCCATAGATTATAATGAGTATGTTTCAATAATGGGACCTTCTGGGAGTGGAAAAACTACTTTGATGAGCATTTTAGGATGTTTAGATTCTCCTTCAAGCGGCAGCTTTTATCTTGATGGTGTTGATGTAAGTGGTTTAGATGATGATGATTTAGCAGTAATTAGAAATCACAAGATCGGCTTTGTGTTCCAAACATTCAATTTAATGCCACGAGCAAATTGCATAAAAAATGTAGAATTGCCATTAATTTATGCTGGTGTGCCAGCAGACGAACGCCACGAAAGAGCCATCAAAGCCTTGCAAAATGTGGGTTTAGGCGATAGAATGTACCATAAACCAACTGAATTATCTGGCGGACAAAGGCAAAGAGTAGCCATAGCAAGAGCATTAGTAAATAATCCAAGTTTGATTTTTGCTGATGAACCAACAGGTAATTTAGATACTAAAACTGGGGAGGAAATAATGAAATTGTTTGCTGATTTATGGAGAAATGGTAATTCCATCATACTTGTTACACACGAAGAAGACATTGCAAAGCATGCAAAAAGAATTATCAAGTTGCGAGATGGATTAGTGATTGATGATAATATAAATCCAACGCCAATATATATTTGATAGAAATATTATTAACTGAATTTAACTAATGAAAATATTTGAAATACGGGAAGCCTTTCTGCAGGCATTCGATTCGCTTAAAAGCAATAGAATGAGGTCATTTTTAGCATCTTTGGGTGTTATAATTGGAATTTCCTTTGTACTTTTGATGGGTTGGGTTTTGTCGGGTTTGGATAAAGCAATGTCCGACTCATTCAAGATGATGGGCGTAGATGTAATGTATGTTGATAAATTTGACTGGGCGGGCGGTAAATCTTGGAAAGATGTACGAAATCGTCCAAATATCACCTTGCGTCAAGCAGAAAAATTAATTGAATCATTAACGGATGTGGAACTTGCAGTGCCCGTAGCAAGAAAATGGCAAACCGAGATAAAATTTGCTGGGAACACTTATAATGGAATAACTTCGCAAGGCACGTATTATCAATTTGGCTTCACTCCTGGTGGAACCATCGAAGATGGTAGATTTTTTACACAAAATGAAGACCAATTTAATTCCAATGTTGTCTGTTTAGGTTATAAAGTAGCAGAAACAATTTTTCCAAAGGGTGATGCTGTGGGAAAGGAAATTAAAATTGAAGGAAGAAAGTTTTTGGTAGTAGGTGTAATAAAAAAACAAGGAACTACTTTTTTCGATTTTTTAGACAATATTGTATATATGCCATTATCAACATTTATGAAAACGTTTGGTAAGTTCCGCAGAACTTTCTCAATTGCAGTGAAAGCAGGTTCAGTGGAAAATCTTGATAATGCTCGTGCAGAAGTGGAGGGAAAAATGAGAATTGTCCGCAATTTAGCTCCAGGTGAAGAAAATGACTTTTCTATCAACGAAACTAAAGCATTCGAAGCACAAGTTGCAACAATTAGGGCTATAGTATGGTCAGTGGGAATAGGAATGACTTTATTATCATTCATTGTTGGAATTATTGGAATTGTAAATGTAATGTTCGTCTCAATTTTTGAACGTACTCGCGAAATTGGTATTCGTAAAGCACTCGGTGCTAAAAAAAGGATAATATTAATGCAGATAGTTTTCGAAGCAATGATTTTATCTTTTTTAGGTGCAGTTTTATCCTTCATCTTCACTTCGTTAATAGCATATTTAACTGGGACAATCGTAATTCAATATGTACCTGAAGTTTCCTTTCTGTCGCCATATATGCCGCTTGATTTATTATTGATTTCATCAGTCATTTCAATAATTGTTGGAATAATTTCTGGTTTAATTCCAGCAATAAGAGCGTCTAATTTTGAACCAGTAATTGCCTTGAGGTATGAATAGTTATGGAAAAATTTTATGATATAATTCACCAAGCGTTTGATAGCATTCGAAGTCAGAAATTACGTGCATTTTTTACATTATTAAGCATTGCAATCGGAGTATTTGCTATTACTTTCTCGGGTTCATTAACTAATTCAATTGATAGCACAGTAAACGCACAGATTGAATCGCTTGGAAGGTACACATTCTTTATCACAAAAGTGCCCGCAATTCAAATGGGCGGGAATGATTGGTTCAAATATAGAAATCGACCCGAAATTTCATACCGTCAATATTTGGATTTGCAAGAAAAAACTGAAGACTATGCAGTAGTAACAGGTTCAGCAAAATCAACTGGTTTTACAGTAAAATTTGGAGATTTGGAGACTGATCCAGATGTTACTTTGGTTGGGACAGATCATAATTTCTTTCTAACTTCTGATTTAGAAATTTCTAATGGGCGTGCATTACTTCAATCCGACATTGAGTTTAATAAGAATTTTGCAATTGTCGGTAATGATATTTTAGTTAAAATTTTTCCAAACAATCCCGATGTAATTGGAAAAGAAATCAAAATTGACAATAAACCATTTACAATAATTGGTACACTAAAACCAAAAGGTGCGTTATTAGGTCAAAGTCAAGATAATATTATCATAATTCCACTAAGCCAATTTTTGACTAAGTTCTCATCACAATGGGAACAGGACGTAGTTCTAATTGTTAAAGCAAATAATCCAGTAGAATTTTCATATATTTTAGATGAAACTATTGGACAAATGCGAATTATTAGAAATCTAAAGCCTTGGCAAGACAACAATTTTGAAGTACAAACAAATGAATCATTATCCGATCAATTCGGTAGCCTTACGGGATACTTGACATACTTTGGTGTATTCTCGGGAATAATTGCTCTTATTGCTGCGGGAGTTGGCATAACAAATATTATGCTTATTACAGTAAAAGAACGCACACGCGAAATTGGAATAAGAAAAGCAGTTGGTGCAAAGAAAAGATTAATTGTGCTTCAATTTGTATCAGAAACTATCGTGCTGACTTTGCTTGGAGGATTATTTGGAACAATTTTTGGAGTTGTAGTGGGTGGTGGATTAGGAATATTTGTGGGCACGTCATTTACAATTTCAGTAAAATGGGTGCTGATTAGTTTAACTATTTCGGTACTTTTAGGGTTAGCCTCCGGTGTATTTCCTGCATATAAAGCAGCCTCTCTCGATCCAGTAGATGCATTAAGATATGAATAGAGTGTTGGTCAAGTATTACCTAAACCCTACGATTTATAGGAGTATTTTCTTGGTAATATGATAAGAAACCTTGCACCATTTATGTAATCTTTGTCTAATTTAACAATTCCATTATGCAACATTATAATATGCTTAACTATCGATAAACCAATTCCTGTTCCACCAAATTTCCTTGAACGGGACTTTTCTGAAATATAAAAACGTTCAAAGATTCTATCTTGGTCTTCCTTTGGAATTCCTGCACCAGTATCAGAAAAGGAAATTTGAATTGATGTTTCATCATAGTCAAAAATACTAATGTTTATTCCACCTTGATCGGTGAATTTGATTGAATTATTGAATAAATTAACTAAAATTTGCTCTAATCTAAATGAATCTGCTTCCACTTTTGGCGAAGCTGAGTTGATTTCTAAGCTGAATGTTAAATTCTTCTCTTTTAGTTTTTGTTCAAATAATTTAACTGTATTATCAATTAAAATATTCAGATCCACTTGACTTATAATTAACTTATTTGTATAACTTTCGTCTTCTAATTCCGAAAGTAATAGCAAATCTTTTACAATAGAAATCAACCTATCGGTATGCCGCCTTACAATTTGGATATAATGTAAGTGATTGGCATCTTCAACCTCTTCTTCTAATGTTTCAATAAATCCTTTGATGGCGGTTAAGGGTGTTTTTAGTTCGTGAGATACATTTACAACAAAATCCTTTTTCATTTGTTCAATTTTACGAATATCAGTTATATCGCTGACAACTATTAGAATTTCATTGTTAGCTGGGATATAATTCATTGTAGCAAAATAGGATTTATTATTGAAGTTAAATTCGTAGTTATCAAATTTGTTATGATCGTTAATATTTTTAATTTTATGCTTGAATTCATCAGGTAAATTAACATTATCTAAAGATAGGAAATTATCAACAATAACGAAGTGCTTAAGAAAAGTGATATTTGTTAGAATTATTTTATGATGAATGCTTAGTAGAATAATGCCATCTGGAATTGAATTAAATAAATGCTTTAATTCATTATTCTGTCGTTCTATTTCAAAGATAAATGATTCCAACTTAGCAGCCATATCGTTGAAATTCTTGGCAAGAGTAGCAAATTCATTGTTAGATTTTAGTTGAATTCGAGTTTTGAAGTTGCCATTAGATACTTGTTCAACAGCTTGTGATATAGTTTTTAGAGGCTTAGTTATTGATAATGCAAGAAAATATGTACCAATTAGTAATAACAATCCAATAATAATCAAAATATTTATCGAATCTTTACTAAGTTTGCCATAGAGTGCATCAATATGATATAAAAAATAACTTGTTCTAACAAATCCAATAATCTTGCCATTATAACTTATTTTGGAGGATACATAGAGCATTTCATCTTTAGTAGTCTTGCTATATCTTAATGATGAACCAGTTCCATTAGAAAGTGACTGAATTACCTCTGGTCGCTTTAGGTGATTATCCATTTTCTTCGGATTTGCTTTAGAATCGGCAATAACTACACCATCAATACCTATGATAGTGATTCTTATTTCTAAAGATTTGCCGATTTTTTGAATAGTATTAACTAAGGTAGTTGTATCTTTTTTAATTAATAATGTTTGGATATTCTCGGATATAGTTATATTGAGATTTTGTAAGTCATTTCTAAAACTTTCTAAATAATGCTGCTTAGTAGTGTTGAAATTATAATAAATAAATGCTGAAGAAAATACTGCAATTAGTATTAAAAAACCAAAAAACAATCTAAAAAATATGTGCTTCATAATTCTGGTGTGAGGTGATTAGCTTTCTTCAATTTTATATCCTACACCACGAATATTCTTGATGAATTTTGAAGCATCTCCAAGTTTTTCACGTAAATTCTTGATGTGGACATCAACTGTTCTATCCAAAACACCTTTTTCTTGTACGCCCAGAAATTCCAAAATACTTTCGCGAGAATAAACCCAACCTTTCTTTTCGGATAAAAGACGGAGTATTTTAAATTCTGTAGTTGTTAAATCAATTTTCTGTTTATTTAGAAATACTTCATATTTTTGGAGATCAATTTCTAAAATATTGCCAATTTCAATCAAATTTGATTTGGCAATTTTATCATCTCTTCTTAATACTGCTTTTATTCTTGCTAACATTTCTCGAGGCGAAAATGGCTTGGTGATATAATCATCAGCTCCAATTTCCAAACCTAATACTTTATCCATTTCCTCGTTGCGTGCCGTAAGCATTATAACTGGGATTTGTCCGTATTTCTCATCTTTCTTTAGCATTTTGCATAGTTCCAGACCGTCGTAATCCGGCAACATCAAGTCTAACAATATCATATCTGGTGGATTAACTTGAATATAATCCAATGCTGAAGTGCCGTTCTCGAACGAGCGAACACGATATCCTGCTTTATTTAGATGTAGGGAAACTAATTCCACTATATCTGGTTCATCATCAATAATGACGATATTTTTTTGGTTGGTTTGTGTAAACACTTCTGGTCTTTTAATTTCTAACATATATTTTTATAAATACTAAATTATCTGTAAATTGTTAATTTTAATCAAAAGTATTGTTAAGTAATTGTTAATTACTTTTTACCCATTGCAAAATATCGTTAATGACTTTTTCGGAGACATTGCTTGGTTTGGAATATTCTTCGGGTGTTGCTTTTCCTTTTCCTTCTCCTTCCATAAATAAATGATTTAATTCAGGATAAAGTATAAAACTTGCTTTTGTATTGTTGCTTAATGCAGATTTCCAATTGTTAAATTCTGCAACAGTAACTTGGTAATCTCGCTCGCCTTGTAAAACTAATATTTTATTTTGAATTTTCTTAATTTCTTCTAATGGTTTGTAATCATTTAAGTATTTCCAATATAGTGGGCTTGCTCCAAAAGGAAGACTATCCTTTGGAGTATTTAAATCAAAATTGTTCTTTGATACTCTTTCAACTTGTTGCTTAATAACAGCGAGAATTTCTTTGGTAATTCCTTGATTATTTTTTAAATTACTGATGTATTCGTATTGCTCAAGTATTTTCTGTTCCAAAGGTTGATTTGACCCAGCAAGAATAATGTAACCCGCCGCTGTGGAAGTTGATTTTGCTATTTGAGGAATTGCAAAGCCGCCCAGACTATGACCTAAAATATATATTTGACTTTTATCAATTTTTTGATGATTTGAAAGTTTATTAAATGCAAAAATTGCATCTTGAATTGTCTCATCTTCTAATGTCAGTGAGTCATATTTTGATAATTCTTCGCCATATTTCAATGTTCTTTTATTGTATCTAAATACAGCAATGCCGTTTGATGATAAACCTTCTGCAATATCTTTGAAAGGTTTGTTTGGTCCAATTGTTTCGTCAAGGTCGTTTGGACCAGAACCGTGAACTAATATTATCAACGGAAATGTGTTACCTGTTTTAGGATAAGTTAAAATACCATCTAATTTGTATTTTTCGCCAAATGTAATTGAGTCAGATTGGAAATTTGACTTTTTTACATAAGTCGGTGCTTTGTAATTATCATTTGATTTTGACTTCGGTGGTTTGAAAAAGAATCCAAAGATTTTACCATTTTTACCATAAGTAATTTCGATTATTAATTCGTTCTTCTTGTGCTTAACTTCAGTCCCTGTAATAAAATAGCCTTTTTGTTCAACTAATTTAGTTTTACCGATACTTACCATCGGTCCACTTCCAAATTCTAATTGGCTATAGGCTTGCTTAAACAAATCAAGTGAAAAGGATTTCTTTACACTTTCATCAAATTGTGAATAACAATACTCAAAATCCTTGTCGTAGAATTTTTTTATAAAAATCTGTGCTTGATTTTCCCAATTAGTATCATTTTTTAATTGAGAATACAGAATAAAATTCTGAAAGAAAGCAAAAAATAAAATTAACAATGTTTTTTTATTCATATATTTACGATGACTACGCATCTAAATTTTTTACATAAATAGCATTTTGCTCTATAAATTCTCGGCGAGGTTCAACTTTATCACCCATCAACATTTGGAAAACTCGAGCAGATTCTGCTGCTTCACCTATTCCAACTTGTAAAAGTGTTCGAGTTTCGGGGTTCATTGTTGTTTCCCAAAGTTGTTCTGGATTCATTTCACCTAAACCTTTGAAGCGAGAAATTGTTATTCCGTTCATATTAATTTCGGATTGTTCGGTTTCTTCCGAAACTTCACTCGAAACTCCTTCATAATCTTCAGATAAAATAATTTTGGCTTTTGGGTCAGTTTTTTGAAATGATAGTATTATTTCATCTCTTTCTTTCTCATCAAATGCATAAATTTCTTTCTTACCTTTTTTTATTTTGTATAAAGGTGGTTGAGCAAGGTATAAATGTCCTTCTACAATTATATCTCGCATAAAAGTATAGAATAAAGTTAGAAGCAATGTCTGGATATGAGCACCATCAACATCAGCATCAGCCATTAAGATAATTTTTCCATATCTCAATTTTGATACATCTGCTTCTTGCCCAAAACCTGTTCCTATTGCTTGAATTATTGTGCGAATTTCTTCGTTTTCTAAAATTTTGTGTTCGCGGGCTTTAATAACATTCAAAATCTTACCTTTTAATGGCAATATTGCTTGGAATCTTCTATCTCTGCCTTGTTTAGCAGAGCCCCCAGCAGAATCTCCCTCAACTATGAACACTTCAGTTTCTTCTGCATTGCTAATTGAACAATCAGCTAATTTACCTGGCAAAGTTGTGTTTTCCAACGCATTTTTCCGTCTCACAAGTTCTCTTGCTTGGCGTGCTTTAATTCTTGCTTCGGCAGCCATTGCTGCTTTCTCGATAATTTTGCGTGCTTCAATAGGATTATGCTCTAAATAATCATCTAATTTTTCAGCAACTATAGTCCTTACCACACCTTCAACATCGCCATTCCCTAACTTTGTCTTGGTTTGACCTTCAAATTGTGGTTCAGGGACTTTAACTGAAATGATTGCTATCAAACCTTCTCGAAAATCATCTCCCGTTAAATTGACTTTAACTTTATTATTCGGCATTTTCTCGCTTGCATAACTATTCAAAGTGCGAGTTAATGCAGCCCTAAATCCAGTTACGTGCGTTCCACCTTCAATTGTATTGATATTATTTACATAAGAAAGAACGTTCTCGCTATAGCCATCATTATATTGCAAACAAACATCAACTTGGATATCCGCTCCAACATCAGACTTGCCCCAGCCAGTAATGCTTATTGGTTTGGTGTAAGTATTAGCTGATACTTCGATATAATTTATAAAATCTACTAAACCACCTTCGTAATGGAATTTTTCTTCTTTATTTTCCCTTTCATCAATAAGTTTAATAGTAACATTTGAATTTAGAAAAGCTAATTCTCTTAATCTTTCGCTAACTTTAGCAAATTTGAAAGTAGTGGTCTTGAAAATAGTTGGGTCTGGATAGAAACGAGTTAATGTACCAGTTTTTCTAGTGTTCCCAACATTTTCAACCGGAGCAACTGGCTTTCCTTCGTGATATCTTTGTTTGAATATACTTCCATCACGGAATACAGTTACTTCTGTTTCTACTGATAGAGCATTAACGCAAGATACACCCACTCCGTGCAAACCACCCGAAACTTTATAACTTGACTTATCAAACTTTCCACCAGCGTGAAGAGTGCACATCACCACTTCTAATGTGGAAATTTTCTTAACAGGGTGCGGTCCTGTTGGTATTCCACGTCCGTCATCTTGCACAGAACAAGAGCCATCTTTGTGCAAAGTAACTGTAATATTTTTGCAATATCCCGCGAGAGCTTCATCAATCGAGTTATCCACAACCTCTTGGATTAGGTGATGGAGACCTCTTTCGCCAATATCGCCGATATACATTGCAGGTCTTTTCCTAACGGCTTCCAGACCCTCTAAAATCTTTATACTATCTTCGTTATAACTATCTGCTAAACTTTGATTTTTTGTTGTTTCTTCTGACATAATTTTATTTTTTATATTTACAAAATTACGAAATTTTTATCTTAAAACCTTGAAATGTTAATACTTTGTTAGGATTTTGATATTCATTTTGTTAATTAACTTTGAGTATAACTATCTTACCGAAATATCTTTGATAATTTCTCTGCCAAGTTTTTCGTTTAATGTTTTTATAATGGCAGATTTGTTGGTTCTGATTTCCGAAGCCCATAATGAATGTGAAGATTTCAACCTCAATTTTCCATTGGCAAATGCTTTAACTTCAATTTTGGAATTAATGTTTTCGGGGAGTATTTCCTTCAGAATTTTAATTACTCGATATTTGATTACAATATCGTCTCGACCAATGCGATGGAATAAACTTGAAATTATGTTAATCATCTCTGCCATCAGTAATTTCTCCATTTTGTACTTTGAAAAATTTTGTTTCTTTGATAATACTAAAATCTTTTTTCCATAAATTTGGATTTGTCAAAGTTACAAAAGTTTGTGCTTGCTTTTCAATTATTGTATCCAAAACAAGTTCAGAACGATTATCGTCAAGTTCCGAAAAAATATCATCAAGCAATATAATTGGCGTTTCGTTAGTAAAATTAAGCAAATAATCAAATTCTGCAAGTTTAAGCGAAATTAGCAGTGATTTGTGTTGTCCTTGCGATGCCCAATCGCGAGCATTCCCTTGATTTAATTGTATCAAAATCTCATCTTTCTGTGGACCGAATAGGGTAGTACCTCGAGCTAATTCCGCTAAATATAAATTCATAGATTTATTCTCCAAATAATCTTTTATTTCATTTGTATCAAAATTATCAAGTTCATTTTTATTATTCATTAAATACTCTAATGAAACATTTTCTTTGTGATTGGTTATTTTTGAATAATATTTTTGGAAAATTGGGTCAAATTCCATAATAAACTTACTTCTCCGCTGAATTATTTTAACTGATAATTCTATAAATAAATCAGTGTAAATTTGAAAAGTGTCTTTATCAAAAATGCCGTTTCTTTTGTAATTTGTTAAAATAGAATTTCTTTGCTTTAGCACTTTCTTGAAATTGATTAAATCTTCAACATAAAGTTTAGAACTTTGGGATAATATTCTGTCGATAAAATCACGCCTATTTTCGGGAGTTCCCGATGTGATAATTTTCAAATCTGGTGATAAAAATACCACCGGCACAATGCCAATTATGTCCTTTGCTCTTGGATTATCTTCATAAGAATTTTTGATTTCTTTTTTGGAAACTTTATCGTATTTAATTTCTATTGAATAATCCAAATTGAGATGATTAATAAAATCAATCTTAATTCCATAATTTTGAGAATTTACATTAACTAAACTCAAATCTGCAACATTTGTAAATGGTTTGATGATGGTTGCAATCGTAATTGCCTCCAAAATGCTTGTCTTGCCCGAGCCATTTGCACCATAAATTATATTAATTAAATTATCAGGCGTTAGAATCGAATTCTTGTGGTTTCTAAATTGCTCAATATGTATTTTCTTAATCTGCATTTTGATTATTTAAAATGTACTTGTTTTTGACAATCTATTTTCTGCTATTTCTATGTATTCTGGGTTTATATCAATTCCAATGAAATTTACTCCAAGCGATTTTGCTGCAACTGCAGTAGTGCCACTACCAACGAATGGATCTAATACTACTGCATCTTTTTTAAAACAAGTCAATTTTATGATATGCTCGCATAAAGCAACTGGTTTTACTGTTTTGTGATGATTAATGTCCCCCTTTTCGGTTTTATTAGGCTTATTTATCAGAAAATACTTGTCTATGATTTCATTGATGTTTTCAATTGTCATTACATTTGTGGGAAACATATTTTGCCCAACCTTCACTTCTGTATTGATAAGACCTGTTCCATATTCAATAAAAGTATTCAAAAAAGTTCCGTCAACTGGCTTTTGTGCCATAACAATTGGTTCGTAGCAACTTTTAATTTGCGGAGTTTTCCAACCTTTAAACTGGTCTTTTAAAGCATCTTTTTCACCCTCAGAAATTGCCATTTTATCAATAAAATGATTTAAACTCATTGCTTTAGGTTGATTTAAAGTATATAGCCAGATAAAATTATCTCTAATTTCAAATCCTGCATCATCTATTGCAGAAACTAATCTATGGTATAATCGTGGACTGGAAAATGAAAAGAAAAATGCTCCAGGCTTAAGCACTCTTAATAATTCTGCAGAAATTTGCTTGAACCAATTATAAAATTCCAAACCTTGTTTTTTGTTAAATACCATTCCCGAAGGAAGAGACTTTACTGCTGCTTGATTACGAGCATCAGCAACTTTTTCATCTTTCCAATTATTATCCATTTTATCCAAAAAATAGGGAGGATCGGTAAGCACAAGGTCAATTGAATTTTCATCTAATTTTTTGATTAACTCGAGTGAATCGCCTAAAGTAATTTTATTCAGGTATTTTTGATTATACATTGATTAATTGAAAAATATGAAAAAGATTTTGATTTTAAAAAAGTCAAAATTACAAAAAAATGAAAAAATTGACTGATAGAGTTGAAAAGTAAATTTGTAGAAAAATTTATTAAACAATACAATTTGAAAAACTATTCAACACAAAATTCACCCACCGCAATATTCATTGCATTAAGATTGAAACAGTACTATTTTTAGACGTATTGGGTTTGGTATAATTACAAATAACAAGGAAAATAATTAATTAAATGTATTCAAATTAAAAGAATTATCAAAATAGTCAACTTTATATTGAATATTTTTCCAAAATTTATTAATTTTGTTCTCTTTATTATTTTAAACTAAAAAAATAGTTATTTTTGAGTAGAATTTTACATATAATAATCAAAAATAAATAAATTAATTTATAGGAGTTTTAATGTTTACTTATTTGATAATTATTCCAGTACTTGGTTTAATTGCATTGCTGTTCACATATTTACGGAGTGCTTGGATTTCCAAACAAGATCCAGGAAATGACAAAATGAAAAATATTGCGTCTTATATTTCCAAAGGTGCAATGGCATTCCTTAAAGCAGAGTATCAAGTAATCGCAATCTTCGTAGTAGTTGTTGCAATATTACTGATGATACAAGGCTCTACTGCTACTGATTCTTCCTACTTGGTAGGTGTCTCTTTTATTGTTGGTGCTATTGCCTCGGGGTTGGCAGGTTTTATCGGAATGAAAGTTGCTACCAAAGCAAATGTTCGTACTACAGCTGCTGCACGCACAAGTCTTAATCAAGCTCTTATGGTTGCTTTCAACGGCGGTTCCGTTATGGGTATGGGAGTTGTTGGTCTTGGTGTTTTAGGTATTGGCTTGCTTTTCTTGATTTACGCTTCTTTGTTCGGATTATTAAATAATCCTAACGATCCTCATATTGTTAATACTGTAATTACTGTTATAACTGGATTTTCCTTTGGTGCATCTTCTATCGCTCTTTTTGCTCGTGTTGGCGGTGGTATTTACACTAAAGCCGCTGATGTTGGTGCAGATTTGGTTGGTAAAGTAGAAGCCGGCATTCCCGAAGACCATCCACTCAATCCTGCTACTATTGCTGATAATGTTGGCGACAATGTCGGTGATGTTGCTGGTATGGGTGCAGATTTGTTCGAATCTTACGTTGGTTCAATTATCTCTACTATGGTTCTCGGTGCTTCATTCTTAGCTATTCCTGAGTTTACTTCCACTCCTTTTGGTGGTTTATCTGCTATTATTTTACCTCTATTATTGGCTGGTGCAGGTATTATCTTCTCCATTTTTGGAACATTCTTTGTTAGAGTAAAAGAAGGAGGCAACCCCCAGTCTGCATTGAACTTCGGTACGTTTATTGCTGCATTCTTAATGCTCGTGGCTTCTTACTTTATCATTGATTGGGCTTTGCCAAAACAATTTGTATTCACTGATCCATTATATTCAACTACTTATACTGTTTATTCTTGGGGAATTTTCTTGGCGACAGTATTTGGTTTGCTTGCGGGAGTTTTAATTGGTATTATCACTGAATATTATACTGGTTTCGGCAAATCTCCAGTTCGCAAAATCGTTGAACAATCTCTTACCGGTCCTGCAACAAACATTATCGCAGGTCTAAGTATTGGTATGATGTCTACTGCTATTCCAATTATCTTAATTGCTTTTGCTATTATCGGGGCTTTCCACTTTGCTGGTTTGTACGGTATTGCTATTGCAGCAGTAGGTATGCTTGCAACAACTGGTATTCAACTTGCAGTTGATGCTTATGGCCCTATTTCAGATAATGCTGGCGGTATTGCTGAGATGAGTGAACTTCCAAAAGAAGTGCGAGAAAGAACTGATAAATTAGATGCTGTTGGCAATTCTACTGCTGCTATCGGTAAAGGCTTTGCGATAGCTTCGGCTGCTTTAACTGCTCTTGCTCTATTTGGTGCTTATATGACCGCAGCTCATATTCCTACTATTGATATTTCAAAAGCTAATGTAATGGCCGGTTTATTCATTGGTGCATTGCTTCCATTTGTTTTCTCATCGCTTTCTATGAGTGCTGTTGGTCGTGCTGCTAAAAGTATGATTGAAGAAGTTCGTCGCCAATTCAATTCTATTCCTGAACTTCGAAATTCTTTAAATTTAATAAAGAAATATGATGGCAAGGAAATGGAAGAATGGAGTAATGAAGATGTAGTTGAATTCCATAAAGCTGAAGGAAAGGCTGAATACGAAAAATGTGTTGAGATTTCAACCAAATCCGCTATTCGTGAAATGGTTGTTCCAGGTTTATTAGCTGTAATTACTCCAGTAATCATTGGTTTTATTCCTATCTTTGGCAAAGAAGCTTTGGGTGGAATGCTTGCTGGGGTTACTGCATCTGGCGTATTGATGGCTATTTTCCAAGCTAATGCTGGCGGCGCTTGGGATAATGCTAAGAAAATGATTGAGGCAGGTATAACTATTGATGGTAAAACATATTATAAAAAATCCGATCCTCACAAAGCTGCAGTTGTTGGCGATACAGTAGGCGATCCTTTCAAAGATACTTCAGGTCCATCAATCAATATCTTAATTAAACTTATGTCTATCGTATCTTTAATATTAGCTCCTTTGTTATAACTTAATAATATTTAGATAAACAACAATTTGCCTTTAGATGTCCGATATTTTAAAATGTCGGACATTTTTTTTATTATTAATAATAATTTTTCTCCTTCACTGATCCCTGCATGTCGGTACAGGCGGGGTTAGGGGTAGGTTCTAATAAATAATACTTCCTCTATCTTGTAGTGGTATATCTTGCTCTACCCAAATATAGAATAAGAATAAAACCCCCAAGAGACTGTCTCATAAGTCAGCTTTTACAAAACAATTTCCATCAATCAAGATATGGTTTGTGGGAATTACATAACATCGAAAAACCTTATTTTCATTATTAACCTTAGTAGAAATAATTTCAATTTTTACACACAAAACCTTATTAACATATTTAATTAAAAAAATTAGGAAATAAGGTTATTGGTTTGGTTTGGTTCATTGCTTTCTACTAAGGTTGGTAGGTTAAATAAGGTTTTAAAATGTTTAAAAAATTAGCTTATGAGAGAGCCTCATCTTGCTTCACTGGATTCCCGTTTGCACGGGAATGACAACCCTATAATTTCAAATTTTCAAATTGATTTTAATTCAACTGATTAACAAAAAAATGGCTACTCATTTTTTTGAGCAGCCATTTATATTGATTCATTTTATTGAGAAATTATTCTGTAACGTTTTTCTCAAATTTCTTTATGAAAAAGTCAACGGCTAATTTACTTACATAAATAAGTACGGGCCAAGTAAACAATTCTATTACTAATCTTGTCATAGTTTTTTTTCCTTATTATTAATATAAATGTGGATCTGATTCAACTTCATTTCTATCAATCTTTTTCTTATCCATTGAGCGCCAAGCATAGAAAATATATGCCAAAACAAATGGAACTAATATAGAAACATAACTCATTGCAGTCAATGTAAAGTGGCTGGAAGAGCTGTTTTCAATTGTAAGCGAACTTTGCAAGTCGTAAGTAGAGGGATAGTAAGCAGTATTGTTAAATCCAGCTAAGAAGAATAATGCTAATACAGTTAAAACTGTACCTAATCCTGAGAACCAAATCCCATTTTTAGCAGTTGTGAATAAACCTTTGAATATACCAAAAAGAACTGAAACAACGCCAAGCAAGAATAAAACGAGAACTAAAGGCATTTGTAGTAAGTTGTTTAGGTATTTATTGCTTTCCATAAACACTTCTTTTGTTTCGGGATTAACTGCAAAACCATCAAGGAACATCAATCTAATTACCCAGAATAAGAAGAAAATTAAGAAGAAAATTGTATTAGTTTTTAATACTCTTCTACTTCTTTTCTCAATTTGAGAATCGTTAATATTGTTGATAAAATATAAATTTGCATTAATGCGAGCTAAGAAAAATACTGCCAACCCAAGAGCAATATTCTGCAAGAAAGCTAAATGTTCCAATGTCCAAACTGCTTCCAAGCCGTGGAATGGAGTTTGCCAAGATGATATCACAGGCATATTACCAGAATCAAGAGTTACTAAGTTCATTTTATCAACTAAGAATTGTGAACCAGTGAAGAAAGTGGAAACCGCAGCTCCCAGAAGTATTGTTCCTAATAAACCATTTAAGAACAGAAAAATTTCATAAGTGCCTTGTCCTAAGAAATTGCTTGCTTTTGTTCTATATTCGTAAGAAACTGCTTGGATAATGAATGCAAATAGTATTGCCATCCACACCCAATATGCACCACCGAAACTGGTGGAATAAAATAATGGGAAGGATGCAAAGAAAGCACCACCAAAAGTAACCAAAGTGGTAAATGTTAAATCCCATTTTCTTCCAATAGAATTAACTAACATTGTTTTTTCGGAGGAATCGCGGCTAAGAACGCCGAGCATTGTTTGTCCGCCTTGCACAAATAATAAGAAAACTAATAAAGCGCCCAATACTGATACAATGACCCACCAATATTGTTGAAGTGCGATTAAAGGTAAATTTTCAAACATAATTATAATCCTCCCTAAAATTAATTATTACCTGAATGAGCTTCAGGACCTTTTTTGATTTGAGCAAAAATAATTTTCAATTCAGCAATAAGTAAAGCAGTGAAAACAAGCAAGAATAAACCAAATGTAATCATCACATTAGTAGAACTGATTTGAGACACAGCTGCAATTGTTGGCATTAAGTTTTGAATAACCCAAGGTTGACGACCAACTTCGGCAACAATCCAGCCTGCTTGTTGAGCAACAAAAGCCAATGGAAGTGTTAAAACAGCCAAAATCAATATTATTCTATTGTCTTGTATTTTATTCTTCATTGTTAAGAATAACATTAAGATAAAGAAAACTACAAAATATGAACCTAAACCGACCATTATATGGAATGCATAAAATACAAGTGGTACATCTGGAACAAGTTCTTGTTCACTACGACCAGAATAGAATCCGTAACCAAAGTACTTGTAATTTGCATTCAAAACTGCCAAGTGTTGTTTTGCTTCATCTTCATTTCCTGCTTTTTTAGCTAAGCGATAATTTCTCAAAGCATCAATTGCTAATTTTCCTTTAGCAATTTTATCTTGATATGGTTCAATCCCGTATTTTGAATTACCATAAAGTAAGTCGTTGATGCCAGGAACGAAAGCATTGAAATCACCAAATGAAAGGAAAGATAATCCACCAGGAAGAGCAATATTCATTTTTACTTCTTTTTGGTTTGGATTTTTGTCTGTTGGGGCATCTACTAACACGCCAATTGCTTGCAAAGGAGCACCTTCTGAACCTTCGTATAAACCTTCCATAACTGCCAATTTCATTGGTTGATATTTAGCAACTTGCTTTGCAGAACCATCACCAGTTGTAATAAGGTATAAGGAAGAAATTAAACCGAAAACAGCAGCAACAACAATACTTTTCTTTGCAAATAATGAATGCTTGCTTTTTAGTAAATAATATGCACTTATTCCAATCACTACAATAGCTGCTAACACATAAGCAGAAGTTACAGTATGTAAGAATTTGTTAATTGCAACTGGCGAGAATAAAACTGACCAGAAGTCAATCATTTCGTTGCGAGCTGTGTCGGGATTGAATTTAGTACCGCCTGGTAATTGCATCCAGCCATTAGCTACCAAAATCCAAAGAGCAGATAAGTTAGAGCCAATCGCTACTAACCAAGTTGAAACCAAATGGAACTTTTTGCTAACTTTATTCCAGCCGAAGAACATAACTGCAATAAAGGTGGATTCCATAAAGAATGCCATTATACCTTCGATAGCAAGTGGTGCGCCGAAAATGTCGCCCACAAACCAAGAATAATTTGACCAGTTTGTGCCAAATTCAAATTCAAGAATAATACCTGTTGCAACACCAATTGCAAAGTTTATTCCAAAAATAGTCATCCAAAACTTCGTCGTGTCCTTCCATTCAGGATTTCCAGTCTTTACGTAAATGGATTCCATTATCGCTAAGATGAAAGAAAGTCCAAGAGTAAGAGGAACAAAAATCCAGTGGTACATTGCTGTAAGAGCGAATTGTGCTCTCGACCAATCCACTAAGGAGAAGTCAATATTTCCCATAAATACCTCTAAAAATTAGTTAATTTATCTATAACATAGTTTGCTTTTTCTTGTGGAGTATCGGCTTTGGACGATAAAAAATCTTGAAAAAAGAAAATCTTTAGGATAGCAAACATCACAAAGAGTTTGATAAAGATTATTAACCAAAGTTTTTTACCAACCCCCGAAAGATTATTAAAACCTTCCTTGTAGAAATTGAATATATTTTTTAATGTTTCCATAACTTTTTTTAGAATTAATTTAAAAAAAATTTAAGAATTAAATTTAGTTCAAATTTTATCGTTTAACTGTATCTTATAATAGTCTCACACAAATTGATGATTATTTTATAAAGATTATTAATCAATTTTACAATTAATTTATACTAAAATTTATTTTTTTTGACGATTAGAATAAATTTAAATTTAATATATTTCTAAATTACCAAAAAAGATTCAATTTACAATCATACTAAAATAAATTTTCAAATATCATCATTTTCAAAACACAATTTAATAAAAAAAATTGAATAATTATTCTTTTTGTTAATTTTGTAAAAAAAGAAATTATGAAAATAAAAATAACACACATTTTTTTAGTCTTATTTATTTTAAGTAGCAGATTAATTATTGCAGAAAATTTAGAGACTAATTCTCCGAAATTTTACTTTGATGCTATTGTCTTCAAAGCTGACAATGTGGAAAATATTGATGAAGCAAGAGTAGATATTTTATTAGCTGTTCCCAATCAAATTGTAACTTTCGTGAGAAATGAATCAAATGTTTATGCAGCTCACTATCAAGTAAGTATAAATTGTTATGATAAATATGGTAATTTGGCTCAATCTAAATCATCTGATAGATATATTACAAGTTCAACTTATGAAGAAAGTAAAGGAGCAAATGCTGAATTTGATGCATCTTTCTATCAATTATATTTAACTTCGGGTGAATACAAAATCTCACTAATTATCGAGGATATGATTTCGCACTTGAAGTTAGAAAAATCCCGTGAGATTTCAGTTATAGATTATAATAAATTTCCTTTTTCACTTAGCGGTCTTTTGCTTGTTAGTTCCATTTTTGATTCAGATAATTCTGCAAGTATTACGCCATATTTATCCGACAATATTTCAAATCTCGAAGATGGCTTTTTCGTATTTTTCGAAGTATACAATCAGCGAGAATCCGATTCAATTGATTTTATTTACCAAATATTAGATGGCGATAAAATTATTGAACAAAGCTCACGGATTACAAAATTAATCCCGAAAGGAACAAACCAAAATTATATTAAAATCAACAAACTAAATAATTTGAAAATTGGAAGTTATTTTCTTAAAATTATCGCTTTGCAGAAGTCAAATGATGCAGTAGCTTCCGAGAGTGAATATCTTGCTGTTTCGCAAAGGACAATTTCGTATATCCCTACTTTATCTGGAACAATTATTGAAAATTTAGATTTAGCGATTGAACAAATGAGATTTGTTGCTACAAATGCCCAACTTTCATATATCGAAGATGCTCCAAGCTATGAAGTAAAGTTAAATCGCTTCCGCGAATTCTGGGACGAATTAGACCCAACGCCTAATACAGAGCGAAACGAGGCTTTCGAAGAATATTACGAAAGAGTTGAATATGCTAATTCCAAGTTCCGTTCTTATGCACAAGGTTGGCAAACTGATATGGGAATTGTGTATATCGTTTATGGCAAGCCCGCATCTATTGAGAAAAGACAAGATTATTATAACTCTAATCGTCAATATGAAAGGTGGTTGTATTCCAATGGTAAGGAATTTATTTTTGTTGATAATAATGGATTTGGTGATTTTAAATTGCTCTCTCCATCAATGGTTTCAGACAAATATCAATATGGCAATAACCGATAATCTTTCAATAATCTTATTCAATTAGTTAATCAAAATGTTTAGTTTTAACAACATTCTACACCGTTATATAATCAAGCAACACATTGCTCCATTTTTATTTGGAACTGCATTGATTATGTTCTTATTTTTAATGCAATTTTTGATTAACTATTTAGATAGATTTCTGGGAAAAGGTTTGAGTATTTGGATAATAATGCAAGTAATTACATATCAGTTAGCTTGGATGTTGGTGCTTGCAATTCCAATGGGCGTTTTGTTTTCAACTTTAATGACTTTTGGGAATTTGTCTTCAAATTCAGAAGTAGCAATAATCAAATCCAGCGGTGGTAGTCTTGCATATATGATTCGTCCCGTTATTTTTTGGGGCATAGTTCTAACGGGTTTTGTGTATTGGTTTAATAATTATATTTTACCCGAATCGAATCATCAAGCAAAAGTTCTGATGTCCGACATTACTCGCAAGAAACCTACTTTTGCTTTAGAAGGAGGGCAATTTTCTTCGCAGTTAAATGGATATACTATTCTTGCCCGGAAAATTGACCCAACAACTGGAACTATGCTTTCATTGACGATTTTTGATAATTCCAAAATCAACACACAGAATATTATAAATGCAGATAGTGGTTTTATTCGTCCTAACTCTAATTTTGATAAAATGATTCTATCGCTTTACAATGGCGAAATTCATCAATCTTTTGCTTCAAATCAAAAAGATTATCGCATTATTAATTTTTCCAAATTAATTGTGAAAATTCCTGTTGAGGATTTTGCTTTCAAAAGGACAGCTGCAGATGTGCTTTCACGAGGTGACCGTGAATTGAACATTAACGATATGGAAAAACTTGTGGCGGGTCTGGATACTACATTGAACCTTAGGAAAAACGAATTTCTTGACATTGTTAAATCAAACTATAATTTTCTTATAAAAGGGAAAACAACTTATCAAGGAAATTCAAAATTTGATTTTAAACTGAAAGATTCAATAACAAAACTTAAAGCAAATGCACTAAGAAATGCCGAATTACAAGCAGATTTCTTGCATAGTTCGTTACTTGCAACTACAAATATGATTGAAACAACACAAAAAAGAAAAAATCAATACATTGTTGAAATCCAAAAGAAATATTCTATTCCTTTGGCTTGCTTAATATTTGTGCTTATCGGTGCTCCTCTGGGAATTGTTATTCGCAGAGGTAATTTCGGGGTGAGTGCAATATTCAGTTTAGGCTTCTATATTTTTTACTGGATATTTTTAATGAGTGGTGAGAAGTTGGCTGATAGAAATTTCCTTAGTCCAGTTTTAGGAATGTGGCTGGGAAATATAGTTATCTCTGTATTTGCAATTTTTCTAATTATCCGAGTTAATTTCGAAACTTTCAATATTGCAGCAATTTTACCACTTAAAAAAACAGCAAGTAAAAAAATAGACTAACATTAATTTGTTAGCCTTTTTGATTTTTACTCTTAAAAAAATTTTTATTTCTTCAATGCTTCCAATATTAATTGCTCTGCTGTGATTGGATAAGTTTTTTCAAATTTTATTGTTTGGTCTAAAGTATCGCTCATATAATAAATTGGTACTTCGTCCTTGAAAACAACAATTTCGGGAATTTGATTGAGATTAACAATATTGGAATAAGGATTGTTGTTTGTTCTTGCACTCATTGCATAAATCTCATACTTTGATACTGGAAAATTCAAATCTCGTAATATCTTTATTGTTTCTGCAAATGTTTTTTTCTCGCCCGGGCAAGAACAAGATGCACGAGCAAATATAACAAATTTATGTCTATTTGTGTCAATTAATTCTTTGATTTGATTGAAAATTGCAGTATCGGGCTGATATGTGGCTAACACTTCGTTTACCCAAGTGTAGCCCGGTGTTTCTAACAATTTATCTACGGTCATTGGCATAGCATCAGGCTCGATTACTTTTTCTTTGCAACCCAAGAAAAAACTAATTAAGATTACCAAAGAAACCTTGATATATATATTAATGTGTTTCATAAGAATACCTTTATTTATTCAATTTTATAATTTGGGTTTCAGAATAATTACTTTGATTGCCTGGCTTAATTGCCTTTATTCTAAAATAATATTCTTTACCACTTTTCAAATCAACTATATCCATTGAATCGATATCTCCAACATCCAAGTTATTGTAAATTTCATCAATATCCACAAATTTTGCATCCGTTGCAATGTCAATTACATAAGAAGTAGCACCCTCAACTTTTTCCCAATTTGCAATAAAACTTGTCTCGGTAATTCTTGTCGGCTCTTTTACTTGCGGTGTTTTTAATTTCAATTCCTTTGAACGCGGATTTCCGTTCCCTTCGTTCAAATTATAGTTAATAAAATCTCCATTGCCATTGTATTCAAATACTTGGAAATAATAAGTGCCAAAGATTAGATCTTTTAGTTCAACAGAACTTTGCTTGCCTTTTAAATTTGCAACTACAAAACCATTACCAATTTTGGAATCAGCACTGCCAAATTTTTGATTTGCGATGTATGTTTTGCCATCTTCGGGTTTAGTTATGTTTTTATCTTTACTTGCAATAACTATTCTACCTTCACCTGTGCCTTGTGCAAAAAGTACTTTAATTGAGGATTCGGTTACATTGGAAAATGCAATTGCAGAAACTTGTTTTTTAGGTTCGGGGGCAAGTGTAAAGAATGGTATCTTGCTAACTAATTCTGATTTTGCACCACCTTTTTTGTATGCAAAAAGAGCAAATTTTGTTTGTGCTGGCAAGCCTTCCAAAGTTAAACTAAAAGACTTATCACTAAATTTACCTAATTCCATACTTTGATTTTTCTTAAAATCAATTTTGGAAGCATCAATTTTATTTGATAATTTTTTTTCTGATAAATTTGGTTGCACCATTTCTGTATTAAATTCAGCAATATACAAATTAATAGCAGAGCCATCATTTGTTAGTTGTAGAGTTACAGAATTGTCTGTTGAATTTGTAATTTTGGTAGCAAATTTATCTGCAGCCAAAAAAGTAGATGTATTTACTAATAGAATTAGTAAGATAGCAATTAGTTTGAAATGTTTTCTTAACATATATATTCCTCTTTTTTCAAAATTAATCATTTTTCAAGTTTTACCGAAACTATTTTTGTCACGCCTTCTTCTTCCATTGTTAAACCATACAATAAGTCAGCGGCTTCCATTGTTTTTTTATTGTGGGTAATCAAAATAAACTGAATTTGCTTGTCATTGCTGAACTTCTTAATTAAAGTAATGAATTTATTGATATTCGAATCATCAAGCGGGGCATCAACTTCGTCCAAAATACAGAAAGGACTTGGTTTAACAAGATAAATCGAAAATAATAGTGCAATAGCAGTTAGAGTTTTTTCTCCTGCCGATAGCGAATCGATTGATGCTGGCTTTTTGAATGGTGGTTTTGCTGTGATAATAACATCGGAATCAAGCACTGAATCCCCATCTAAAGCTAAATCTGCTTCTGCTTCCTCGCCAAATAATACTTTAAACAGATTCTTGAAATTAGTTTTTACTTGCTCAAAAGTTGTGGTGAATTTTTCAATGGCAACTTTGTTAATTTCAGCAATTGTTTCATTTAATGTTTCGCGAGATTTCTGCAAATCATTCATTTGTGTTAGCAAAAAGTCCAATCGTTTCTTTTGCTCTTCGTAGTCTTCCAATGCCTGGAAATTAACATTACCCAAACTTGAGATTTTTTCTTTATGTTGATGAATCTTATTCTTTTCTTCAGCACTATCAAAATCTGTGAAGTGTTCTAAAGTTACTTGTTTTTCTTGTATAGTTGATAAAATATCAATCTGGTATTGCTCGTTTGATTGCTCAATTACACTCTGAAGTTTAGTTTTAATCGAAGTCAATTCAATTTCAATTGAATGAATATCATTCAATATTTTTTGATATTGCTTTCTTGCAGTATCTAATGTTATTTCGTATTGTGTTAATTGCTCTTGTAGATTTTTTCTTTCTTGTTGCTTAATATTCTTTTGTTCAATAATCAGTAATAAATCATTTTTAATAGTTGAAATGTTGTTTTCAAATTTTGAATGATTTTCCGATAGTTGCTCCAGCACTAATTTGTTCTTTTCCAAATCATTTTGCTTGTAAATTAATTGTTTTTTTGCATTTTCGGTTAAAGCAATTAACTTGTTTATTTCGCTTTCGGTATGTTTCTGTCTTTCGTTTTGCCTTGCTATTTCAATTTCGAGATTTCGTAATTCCTTCTGATTATTTTCTAACTGCAATTTAACTTGATTAAAATCATTTTGATGTAAATTTTGTTGATTTAATAATTGAACCAAATTCTCATCTATTGAACTTATCTCGTCAAATCCAGTTGTTTCTTCATTCAACTTTTCGGCTAATTCAGCATTTATCAGATTTAAATTATTTTCGGTTGCTTGTTTGCTATTATTTGTGAATTCAATTTTATTTTCAAGTCGCAAAATTTCTTGACGAATTGTATTGAATTTATTCTCCAATTGCTTAACTTCGGATTCTTTGTCAGGAATAGCAAATTGCCAAATTTTATTCTGTTCTGTCTTTAATTTTTCTTGAATATTTATTAATTCTTGTTTAATTTTGTCGATTTGTTCGTTGAGAAGTTGAATCTTATTTCTACGACCAATCATTATTGATTTATAAGTTGCCGCTTCGCCACCGCCACGCACCAAACCACTTTTATCTATAAGAATACCATCAAGTGTTACAATTTTTTCAATCCCAAAATTTTTACTTTCGGGATTAACCATAATTTTAATTGCATTGTCAAAATTATCCACAACAAGAATATTCGCAGACAAATTTTCTATTAATTGCTTGTATTTATCGTTTGTTGAAATTAATTCACTCAACCATCCAAGAATTCCTTCTGAATTCAATTTCGTAATTTCTTTTTTGTCTAATTGCAGCTTGTTCAGATTAATTGCAAAATTTGCCCAGCCTTGTTTGTTCAATCTCAAATCGCTGATAGCAGAATTAATGTCACGGGTATCTTCAATCAAAAACGATGACAAAACATTTTCCATTGCAATAGTTATTGCTTTATTGAATTTTTCATCAATGTTAATGATCTCACCAAGCAATAGTTTTTCTGCTTTTGGCGACCAAGTTTTGCTATTTAATAGAGTTTTGATAGTATTATCACTTATTGCAATATTTTCTAAAAAATTCTTCTCCGTTTGCTTTTGATTCAACAAATTTCGTAATTCAAGTTCTGTGTGCCGATAATCTTCAATTAATTTTTCGCTTTGAGATTTTAGTTCAATTAAATTTGCAAGATTGTTTTTCTTCTCTACAATTATTTTTTCTAACTCATTAAAATCAATTTTAAGAGTATCTTTATTAGTTGTATTATCAAATATTTGCTTGTTTAATTGATTTAACTTGTTTTGCTCTTCATTAATTCTAATTTTTAATCTGTCAATCAAATTTTTTGATTTTGCAATGCTCGAATTGATAAAACTCTTTTGTTGATTTAAGTCCTTTATTTTTTGGGTTGATAAATCTAATTGCTTTTGTTTATCAAGATATATTTCTCTGATCTTGGCTCCGGTTGTTTTAAGTTCATTAAGAGCATTGCTTTTTTCTTCAATATTGAGTTTCAGTTCAACAAATTCTTTCTTCAAATTCTCGATATTTGTTGAATTTCTTTCTATATATTTGTCAGAATCAGCAATTTCATTTACCAAACTACTATTTAATGATTTAAGATTGATTGATTTTTCTTCGTTCAATTTCAAATCATTATTTAAATTAGAAAGTGCATTATTGGTGGAAATTTCCTGTTTTGTTAATTCTTGAAATTCCTCATCTGTTTTATTATATTTATCTTTGAGTTCTAATTGAAATTGTTCTATACTCTTAACTTCATTTTCTCCAATTTCTAAATTTTTAGAAAGATTTAAGTAGGAGACATTCTTCTGTTCCAAATTGTATTGACCAATCAAAATCTCGTAAATAAAGAAGTTAACTTCAATTTCCTTTAATTCATTGATAAGTGTATTATATCGTTTTGTTTTGGCGGCTTGACGGGAAAGCGAATTGACATTTTTCTGAACTTCGGTGATAATGTCGTTAATTCTTTCAATATCCAATTCTACATTATGCAATTTCTTGGTAGCATCTTTTTTATTTAATTTGAACTTCTTGATGCCCGAGGCTTCTTCAAAAATCTCTCGTCTTTCGTTTGTGTTGCCATTCAGAATATTTTCAATCATTTTCAATTCTATTACCGAATACGAATCAGCACCAAGACCAGTGTCCATAAACAAGTTATTTATGTCTTTTAATCGTGCTGGAACTTTATTGATGAGATATTGGCTTTCGCCATCTTTGAATAATCTTCGCGAAATATTAATTTCATCGTAATCGGTTGGCAATATCTTTTTATTATTCATTATTGTTATCGACACTTCGGATAGCCCGAGCGGTTTGCGATTTTTTGAACCATTGAAAATAACATTTTCCATTGATTCTGAACGTAAAATTGAAGTCTTTTGCTCACCCAAAACCCACCTAATTGCATCTACAAAGTTTGTTTTACCCGAACCATTAGGCCCAACAATGGCGGAAAGTCCATCGTGAAACGTAAGCGTAGTTTTGTCTGCAAATGATTTAAATCCTATAATTTCTAATTTAGATAAATACATTAATGCCGCTTTTTAAATGTTATATAATATGGTATAAGTGCTATAAATGTTGTGTAAACTGTGCTTCCTAACCATTTGAAAATAAATATTAACCAAAAATCCACTTGTGTAAGACGAACATAAAATATATTTTGTATTAAATTTGATGCTAAAATACTGATAAAAACGATGAAAATAAATTTATAACTACCCAAGACTAATTCTTCTTTGCCTTGGCGATAGAAAAAACTTGCAATTAAAGCACTTACTAAAAATGCAAAAGAACTCACCCCCACTACTTGAAGTGTGAGAATATCAAAAATTATACCGATTATAAATGCTGCAAGAAAGCCAATCAACTTTCCTTCTCGTAGCACTATCAATATCGCCAATAAATTCAATAAATTAGGTTGCGATTCATAAATTACAATTAGTGGTAATAAAGTTAATTGAAGAAAAATTAATATGATTAAAATCGCACTATAAAACAATGCAATTTGCTTTTTATTTCTTCTAAAATTGATTTTAGGTAGATAAACCATTTTCTCTAATTGAATTTAAAGTATTGATTGATTAAATTTACTTTGTTTGTGTCGGGTAGTTCCTTGATAATAATCACTTGCTGAACTTGGCTAAAATATGAATAAGGCTTGACAACAATTCTAAAGAATAGAGAACTTTTGGGAATTTCAATACTTTTTACTCGTCCAATTGGAATATCAGCCGGAAATCTGCTACTAAAATTTGATGTAATTACTTCTTCGTTCTTCTCAATAGTTAGAGTTTTAGGAATATTATCAATCACTAAATCTTGCACCCCATCCCAAGAAAGAATTCCCTTGGTATTTGAAGATGTTAATGAAACAGAAATATGAACATCGGCATTGTAAATTGTTTCGATAATCGAATATCCATTGCTTGCTGCGGCTATTGTGCCAATTAGCCCTGCATCTGTCCTTACAGACATACCAAATTTCAAACCTTGCTCGGCTCCTTTGTTGATTAAGAGGAAGTTTTTGTTTCCTATTTTTTCCACTCCAACTACATCAGCAAATTCGTAGTTTGCTGTAGTGTCTGTTTTCAAATTTAATAATTTTCTTAATTGTTTATTTTCTTTTTCGGCTAAATAATTTTCAGTTACTTCATTGGATAATTCAATATTCAGTTCACGTAAAATTTGATTTTCTTTTTGCAAAGCAGAAACATTAGGAAAAATAAAAATTTTATCATTTATAAAACCCAAAATTGCCACGATTGATGCTCTCATCCCGCCAATAGACGAAAAATCACCCAGCGAAATTAAACTAAGTGATATTACGACTAATAAAGTATAAACAATATAATCTCTGAATCTTACAAAAAATTCATAGACTTTTTGGGCAATCATCATCTATTCTTTTATATTTATAATTTGAATTATTAGAATTTTGTTTTATAATAACAATAATATTCGCCAATTAGCTTGAATGCACTATCGAGTACATCTTCTGTTGGCAAAATCACTATTCTAAAATGATGGCTTCCTGGTTTCTGACCAAATCCAGTCCCCGGTACAACTACAACTCCCGTTTCTTGCAATAAATTCATACAGAAATGGTTGTCATCTTCCACATCAATCGATGGAAACGCATAAAAAGCACCCATCGGTGGCACAAGATTAATTCCATCAATATTTGCAATTTTGTCCATTACTATGTTTCTTCTTCTTTCTAATTTTGCAATTACTTCCTTCAAATGTTCTTTTTTGCCGTCTAATGCTGTAGGAATCGCATATTGCAATGGGTGATTTGCCGAAACTCTTGCTCGTAGTAATTTATGAACTGCCTCTAAATAATCTTGCAAGTAATCAAAATTACCACTCATCACACCCCAACCAATACGGAAACCCGGTGCCAAGAAATTCTTGGATAATCCAGAAAAAGTTATCATAGGAACTTGATCGTTCAGCGATGCAATTGAAACTAATTTGCTATTATTCAATAGTAATTTATCATAAATTTCATCTGCAAAAATTACTAAATTATGTTCTACTGCTAATTCAATAACTTGCTTCAATGTTTCTGCATCGGTTATTGAACCTGTTGGATTATTAGGATTTATCAATACAATGGCTTTGGTCTTGCTATTTATTTTGGATTTAATATCTTCGATATCTGGTTGCCAACCCTTGCTTTCATATAAGTAATATGGATTTGGTTCCATTCCATACTTGCTTTGTATGGCAGTATAAAGTGGATAACCTGGGGTAGGCATCAGAAAATTTTCACCCTCATTTACAAGTGCGGACAAGCAAATTTCAATTGCTTCGCTTGCTCCCGAAGTGACGAAAATGGTTTGAATATTGCGAATACCTTTTGCAGACGCATCGCGAGCGATAGCATCGGTGGCAAAAGTTTCTCCAATCGAGGAAGCATAACCATTTTTATTGTCAAGCATTGCTTGATGAATAGTCTCAATAATTTCGGGTGGAGTGGAAAAATCATAAACATTTGGATCGCCAATATTTAAATAATACATTGACTTGCCGGTTTTTTTCACTTGGTCAGCCAATACAATGATATCTCTAATTGCATAAGTTACATTAGCTGTTCTGTCAGCTGGAATAATTTTTTTTAACATAATTCTCTTTCCAATTTGGAATACAAATAATTTACAAAATTAACTAATATTTCTAAACCTATTTTGAATTGTTGGAAAATATAGCAAATAATTCAAATTAAAATTTATAGTTTAATCTGAACATTATTTGGGTGTTGAGTGTTGAGTGATAAATATTACTGACGAACTTATTTTTAATTACCTGAATAAACTAAGAGGCTGTCTCATAAGTCCAAAATATTTCACAAGTGTCATTCCCGTGCAAACGGGGATCCACTGCCAGAGCGGATTTATAGATTCCCACTTTCGTGGGAATGACAGAAAAACTGACTTATGAGACAGCCTCTTATTCGAATAACTGAAGTAAACAATATCACTTTTTTTATTCAACTTTTGGCAGGAGAGCACTTAACAATAAATTAGAAAAAAGTTGATTGATAAAAAATTCTTGTTTTTTTAGTATTACAAGAAAAACTTCGACTTATTACATATACCTGTGGATTTTGCCTTGATGTTCCTTGAATGATACATTATATTCTATTGGATCGCGACCGAAACAAACTCCCATTGCTTCGTGGAATGAGATTTCGTCTAAATCTACATATCTTTGTTTGATTGCTTCTTCAGTAGAAATATATGTGATTTCCGATGATTCAACCCCCACAACAGTAACCCCAAAAATCCCATTATTCATCAAATATACACCTGCTCCGCCTGTTTGCTTGCCAAAAGTAACATCATAAGAACTTGTTGCTCCTGCACGAACTAAATGCCCAAGAGATACTTCGCGAATTTCTGGATATTCATAAATTCCTTCAACAAAAATTCCTTCGTTCTTCAGAACTTCTTGCCAAATAGGATCCTTTTGCATATAGCCTTCTAATTGCCTACGGATAAATTTTCCAACACCAGATAATTTCTGATGACCAAACGAATCTTGTCCAGCATCATCAGTAAAGTATTGTCCGTCTTTATTCTTGAGTCCTTCGGCAGCAACAATAATATAAGTAGCACCTTTCACATCGCTGGAAACTAATCTTTCGATATATTTTTCTTTGAAATGTTCGTAAAGTACTTTGTAATCTACTTCAACTTCAGGAATAAGAATTGCATCTGCATCTGCTCCTAAACCACCACGAAAAGCAGTATGTCCAGCATATCTACCAAATACTTCAATTATTAAAGCACGATTGTGTGTAATGCCTGTTGTTCTTAATTCATCAGTAAATTTGGAAATTCTATTAATTGTGGAATCGCCACCCACAGAATAAGTTTGAAGGTCTAAATCCATTGTTTTGGGAACGTGAACGCACTTGATGCCTTGTTTGGATAAATCAACCACAACCGAACCAGTATCATCTCCACCAGCGATAACTAATCCATCAATACCGTGTTTCTTTAATCCTGCTTTAATTTTATCGTATTTATTTGGATCCTTAATTTTGCTAATTTTTACGCGGGAGTGTCCAGCTTCCGAGCCAGCAATACCCGAATGAATTTTGTCGGCACGGACCGTATCAATAGTTACTAAATCTAACTTATCCAAATTATATAAACCAGCATAACCATTAGGTATGAGTGTTGCTTCTATTCCCAGATGATTTGCCATTCGTGCTGCTCCAATAATTACAGCATTCAATCCACCACAATCACCACCAGAAGTGATAATTCCAATTTTTTTGATTTCAGACATTTTTTTTGTCCTTTTATTTTGTTATTTTATTAAAGAATAATTAATACAAAAATAGTAATTTACTTTTGATAATAAATAAAAAATTATTATGATTTATACAAATAGTTAAAGAAAATATCGGAAAATTTAAGAAATGGTCGAAGCGAGAGGATTCGAACCTCCGGCCCTCTGGTCCCAAACCAGATGCGCTACCGGGCTGCGCTACGCTTCGATTATTTTAGAACATCTAAAAATTAGAATACAAAATTACGAAAAAAAATTAAATTAACAAGTAAATTGTTCCATAATTTACATTTTTTTATCTATCATATTGACTTATTCTTTGGTCTCGTTTTTCGGAAGCAAGTTTTCGTAAATCCTGTACCTTATCCGCTTCATCCATAATTTCAGCACCAAGTATTGTTTCCATCACATCTTCCATAGTTATTAATCCGCTTACACCGCCGTATTCATCAACAGCCACAAAAATATGTTGTCTGCGTTTTAGGAATTTTTCTAATGCAACATTGAGCGAGGCTGTTTCGGGGATAATGTAAATATCACGAGCAAATGCTTTTAATGGTAAATCTATTTGATTTGTTAATGCCGCTTTGAACACGTCCTTAGTCATAACATAACCAGCAATTTTACCATCTAAATTTTCGCCTTCCCAAATTGGAAAACGTGAATAAGTCTGCAATCCAGGGTTGTTAATCACATTTTGAATTGTTTCGTTGGCGGGGCAACTAAAAATCACGGTTCTTGGGGTCATTACATCCATTACGAGAACATCAGAAAAATTCATAATGTTCTTAAGTAATCTATATTCACCATCATCAAGAGCACCTTCGTCTCGTGCTGATTCGAACATTTCAACAATTTCGTTGATTTGTTCTTCTTCATCAGTTTTGCCTTTGATGCTTTGGGATAATTTATTGATTAAAATCACAAATGGAGTTGTAAGAATCAAGATAAAGTGAATAGGATTAACAAATTTCATAATATATTTGTTTGATTTCTTTTCGCCATAAGCAAATAAAATATGATGAAAAAAATAATAAATCAAAACAGCAAGTAAAGTGAAATAATATTCAATATAATAACCACGGAAAGTATTTAAAATAAATATTAAAGCGGAAGCAATCGAAAAAGAAGCAAAAAGAAATTCAAAAAGTTGAAACTCATTAATGTCTTTGTCAAATTGAGAATAAATCTTTTGAATTTTCTTTCCTTTATCGAGATTAATTTCGTTTAAAACGTTGATTTCTTCTTTAGTAAGAGAAGTAAGTACCCCCGAAATAAACGCAAGGAAAAGAGCGATTGAAGCAAAGAACAGACATAAACCAATCTCCATTTTTTAGTGCAAGCCTCGATTAATTAGAATATGTTTTGTTCACAGCAGTAATCCAACCTGGATATGTAATATTGCCAAACATTGTTTTTACAGTTGGGCGAATATCCAATTTAACTCTCGTTAAATCTTTGTTCATACCTCCAAGAGCAAGAGCAAGATCAATCAATTTATCATAATTTCTATCTGAAAAGAATTTGTATAAATCTAATTCCATTTTAATTGGTATTGTAATTGATTGTCCAGTAGAGGGAATCGAAATAGGGGAGTTTATATTACCCGAAATAGTTTGCACATCATCAATCAGCAGCCTCCATTCCATTCCTGTTATGGTTGCATCACTTTTAATTGGGGTTGTTTTTCCATCATTTGGATTTAGTGCATCTAAATTCAGCACAAAAGAAACTGGAAATGATTTAAATGTTAATAAATCTTTCAGTTTTAAGGCATCGCTCCAACTTAAATCGGAGATGCTTGTTTTGCCTGATAAAGATACATTCATTAATCTGAAATCATTAACGCCCGAAATCTTGAATTTTAATTTCTGTAGATTTGTAGCGGTTTCAATAACCGAACAAGCAGAAAAAATCAGGGAAAATACAACAACAAATGCGGTTGTGAATAAAATTTTATTTTTCAAATTCATAATAATAATTTTTTTCTATAAAATAAAACGAAAATGAATTTGTTTCATTTTGATTCTTTGAATATTTTTGAAGCATTCAAGAAACGAATACCCAAACTATCCGACAAATATGGGTTAATCTTGGATAATCTTTCTGGATGCCATTGCACTGCTATCATAAATGACTTATCGGTTTGATTTTTCCAAGAGAAAGCCTCAATCAATCCATCATCGCTTATTGCAAGTGGTTGCAGTTCTTTAGCGAGATAACTAACACCTTGGTGGTGATTGCTATTTACTATTATATTATTTAAATGCTTCTTCATAAAATCAAAATTGTCATCAAAAGCGATAAAGCTAATTTTGTGAAGGCAACTATCTTTGTTTTCACATCTATGATTAACGCTTTGACTTAATTGAGTTGGAATATCAGCATAGAGTTGACCACCGAGTGCCACATTAAGTATTTGAAATCCTCTGCAAATTCCCAAAATAGGCATTTTTTTATCCAATGCAGATTTTATCAATGCAAATTCCAAAGTGTCACGATAATTATCAATTTCGCAAAGCGAGTCGTATTCGGGTTTCCCATAAAAATTTGGATGCACATCTGGCCCCCCAGATAGCAACAATCCATCGCACTTTTCTAATAGTTTGCTGGCACTATCCAACGAAAGTCCGTAAAAATTCACAATTTCCAATGTTGAATCTAAACTTTTTAACCAGGTTGTATATTGCAAATAACCTGCCCCACCAATTACTTTAGATATTCCAATTGTTAGATGGGTAGATTTTTCGGATTGGCAAGAAGAAAAAATTATAATTGCCAATAATGCAAGTATCGTTTTGAATATAAGTTTCATAATGTTTTAATTTTTTGATTTAAAAAATTGTAAAGTAAATGTTTGTCAATAATATTAAAATGAATTTTTTGAACAAACAAATTAATTTTCTCAGCAAGAAAGTTGCCTTCAAATTGTATTAATTTAACATAGTCTTTTTCAGTAGTTATTAAATTGCATTGATTTTTCTTTGCAAAATTTATTAGATAATTTACATCTTGGATTGTGTAATTTTGATGGTCAGAATAGAATTTTTGATTGATAATTTTCAGATTATGATTAGTTAAGGTGTTGATAAATCTTTCAGGATTAGCAATGCCAGAGAAGGCATAAAATTTGTCAGTTTGAGTTTCGGAACCATTAACAATTAATTCAGGGTATTTGGAAATAATATTAAATCTAATAAATTTATATCCAAATTCCTGAATTCTTGAGTGACGTTCAAGATAATCAGGTATCAAGATGATATCCGCTCTTTTCAAGGCTAATAACGATTCTCTCATTCTACCGAAAGGAGGAAAATATTTTTGATTAATAGAATATTCATCAAGAATAACAATGTCTAAATCGCGTTCAATCCAGCGATGTTGGAAGCCATCATCAATTACAACAATATCAGGGTTAATTTCCTTTTGTAGTAAATATAACCCTTCGTATTTTTTGAAAGTAACTGCCACAGGAACTTGGCAAATTTGATGAACATAATATGGCTCATCACCGTATTCATCAATAGTGTAATTCTCAATCGTTTCATTTGTAATAATCAGATTCTTCTTGATTTTTCGTTTGTATCCTTTTGTTATAACAGCAATTTTATAATTTTGGTCATTTAAAAACTCATTAATCAAAGTAATAATAAAAGGTGTTTTACCAACTCCTCCCATAGAAATATTGCCAATACTAATTACAAATGCATCTGCTTGAACTTTGAAATATTTTTCCTTGATTGTTGGAAGCTCATCAATCATATAAGTATCCGCTTTGTCAAATCGTGAATTTCTTACCGAAACTCCTGCTTGCCAAAGAATATTTGTAAGTCTTTCAATCATTGCATTTTACTTTCAATGTTTTGAATAATATAATCAATATCTGTTCTTTCCGAATTTGCATTTATCGAAATCGGAGAACTTAAATTAATAAAAATTTTTGAAAAAGGCAAAGGAATTTGAAAATTATCCCAACTTTTTTTGAATATAAACATATACTTGCAACTAATAGTAGCAAATTGCATTGGAACTTGGGAGCGATACGCAGCAACTACAGCACCTGCTTTTAGCTTGCGTTTTGGTCCTCTTGGACCATCGGGAGTGATGGTCACAATATTTTCTTTTGCCATTTCTTGAATATCTTGCATAACTTGTTTGCTTTGTTTATCCGATGATCCACGAATAAATTTATAATCCCATTTTGCCAGCAATTTTGTTAGCAATTCGCCATCTTTACTCGGGCTTACAACAGCAATTGGTTTGAATTTAGATAAAAACTTCCAACTTGCTAATAATGACTCGTGCCAAAAAATGATAATGCTCGGACTTGTTGGCAGAGTGCCCGTGAATTTATATCTCCAAGTTTTACTTACAAAATTCAATAACCAGACTGCGATTTTGCCCAGAATTTCCTTTTTCTTCATCACTTACTTAAAAATTTAATAATTTCATCAGCCACAAAATAAGAAGCCTTTTTGTCAGTCAAAAGTTGTTTTATTTCAATAAAATCTGCTTGTGTTTTGCTATAAATTTCTCTATTATTAATCAACTTATCAGTAGCATCATTGATATTATTCTTGTTGAAATCATATTGAATAAGTTCGGGTATTACTTGCTTATTGGCTAAAATATTGGTTATTGAGAAATAATCAACATTTACCATTCCTTTTCCAACATAATAATTGAAATGCGATGTTTTATAGAACATAATGAAAGGCAAGCCAAGCAAAGTTGCTTCCAAATTAGCAGTTCCTGACTTTATAATTCCAAATTTTACTTTTTTCATCAATTCTTGTGAATTATTAGAAATCTCATAATTTTGGATTTTGGGGTAATGTTCAATAACAAATGGCTTGATATGATTTGGCAAAGCAAATACCAAATCATACTTTGAATTATTCTGTTTAAAATCTTTCGCCCAATCCAAAATAGTAGGCAAGTGCATATTAATTTCTTGCTTGCGACTGCCGGGCATCAGTAGTATTTTATCCTCCCTTTCATCAAAAGTTTTGGGGATAAAGTCATAGCCAATACTCTCGATTAAAGGATGACCTGCATATTTTGTATCAATATTATAGTTTTGAAAAAATGCTTCTTCAAATGGTAAAACACAAAGTAATTTATCTAAATTATTCTGCAATTTCTTTGCTCTGTCCTTGCCCCAAGCCCATAATTGTGGTGCAATAAACCAAACAATAGGCACATTGTTTTGTTTGGCTATTTTGGCAATTTCTAAATTAAATCCGGGATAATCTACGGGCAAGAATAAATCAATTTTTGAGTTTTCAATTATATTCTTTATTTCTTTTTTGAGTTTTAGGAATAAGTTTAGTTTCTTTATTACTTCCCAAAAACCCATTACAGCAATTTCGGAAAAATCTACCAAACTATGTAAGCCTTGGGCAATCATATTCTCTCCGCCAATTCCGATAAATTCAATATCATCAAATCTTGCTTTAAGATTTGCCATAATTTTGGAAACGTGCATATCGCCAGAAGTGTCACCGGATATTATTAATATTCTCTTCAAATTCTCGTTTTTTTAATTAGTTAAATTGAATAAAATTCAACTTACAAAATTAATGTGGAAAAATAAATTATCTATTATATTTTTTGTTTTTTTATTTTAGTTTTTTAAAATTGAACAAAAACGAAAATGTCGGAATTTATACATTTACATAATCACTCGCATTACTCAATTCTTGATGCTATTGCAACTCCCGAAGAACTTGTGAAAGCCGCAGCCCAAGATGGAATGAGTGCAATAGCCTTGACTGATCACGGAGTAATGTTTGGGTTGATGGAATTTCAGAAAGTTGCCAAAACTAATGGCGTCAAACCACTCTTTGGTATGGAGGCTTATATTGCTAACGGAAGCAGGTTCGACCGAATCCAAACCAAAAAAAATGAGGGAAGACGCAATTACTTCCATCTCCTACTTTTAGCCAAAGATGTTACAGGCTATAAAAATCTTGTTAAACTAACGAGTTATGCCCACACAGAAGGTTTTTATTATCGTCCAAGAATAGATAAAGAATTGCTGGAAAAATATAAAGATGGGCTAATTGTTGCAAGCGCTTGCCTTGGTGGAGTAGTCTCTGCTCATTTAGTTGATGGGAATTACGAAAGAGCAGTTGCCGAATCAAGATATTATCGGGATTTATTCGGTGATGATTTTTATTTGGAATTGCAGGATCATAATTATATCGAAGATAAAATCATTTTAGATCAAGTTCCCAAAATTGCCAAAGAACTGGGAATTAAGATGATTGCTACAAATGATATTCACTATATGAAGAAAGAGCACGCTTTGGCTCATAACTTATTCCTATTGATTAAAGACACAAATTCTTCAAATGCAGATCAAGTGGATATTACAAAACTTCGTTATAAGACTGATGAATTTTATTTCCGAAGTACCGAAGAGATGAAAGCCTTGTTTAAGGAATATCCCGAAGCAATTTCCAATACAGTGGAAATTGCAGATAAATGTAATTTAAAGATAAGTTTCCCAATTAATATGCCTGATTTTTCAATTCCAAAAGAATCTGACAAAACAAATTTTGATGAATATCTTGAGGAAATTGTATGGAAAGGAATTAATAGAAAATATTCTGTTATCACCGATGAAATCAAACAAAGAGTGGAATATGAACTTGGCATTATCAAAAAAATGGGATTTGCTAATTACTTTTTAGTTGTGCAAGATTTTATAAGTGCTTCTCGCAAGCGAGGAATACGCGTTGGACCTGGGCGTGGCTCTGCTGCGGGAAGTATCATTGCTTATGCACTCGATATAACAGGCTTGGATCCATTGGAAGGTAATTTGCTATTTGAAAGGTTTTTGAATCCCGAAAGAGTTTCAATGCCCGATATTGATATTGATTTTGATGATGAAAAGCGAGAACAAGTGATTCAATATTGTCAAGAGAAGTATGGAAGTTCATCAGTGGCTCAAATTGCTACTTTTGGTAGGCTTTCAAGCCGTATGGTTCTTAAAGATGTGGGTAGAGTTCTTAACATCCCATTAAGTGAAATTAACAGAATGACTGCTAAAATTCCCGTTCAATTCGGTAAAGTGATGAAGTTAAAAGATGCTATGAATCTTGCTGACTTGAAATATGTTAAAGAATCTAATGATGAAAAGATCAAAAAATTAATTGAATTTTCTTTAATTTTAGAAGATAAAAATCGGAGTATTGGCACTCACGCTGCTGGAGTAGTAATCACCCCAACCGATACAATAGATTATGTGCCGATTATTCAAAATACCAAAGCAACAGGCGATTCTGTATCGATTGCAACACAATATACAATGAATTTTTTGGAAGATGCGGGGGTTATCAAAATGGACTTTTTGGGTTTGCGAACATTATCCATTATTGAGAGAGCACTTGTATTAATTAAGAAAAACAAAGGAATTGATGTTGATATAGACAAAGTTGATTTAAAAGACCAAAAAACTTATGATTTAATAGGCGAAGGCAAAACTTTAGCAGTATTTCAGTTTGAATCTAATGGAATGCAAGAATACTTAAGAAAGTTAAAACCGCAATCACTTGAAGATTTAACAGCGATGAATGCACTTTATCGCCCAGGTCCTATGTCTAATATACCAAGTTTCATTGATAGAAAATTGGGCAAACAACAAATAACATATTTACATCCTCTGATGGAAAGTGTGTTGAAAAACACTTATGGCATTATCGTTTATCAAGAGCAAGTGATGCAACTTGTTCAAAGAATCGCTAATTTCAGTCTTGGCGAAGCAGATATATTAAGGCGGGCTATGGGTAAAAAACAGAAAGCAGAAATTGATAAAATGAAACCCAAGTTTATGGAAGGGGCAAAATCTAATGGAGTCGACCAAAAAACTGCATTAGAAATTTTTGAATTAATTGAAAAGTTTGCTGATTACGGATTCAATAAATCTCACTCGTATGTTTATTCTTATATTGCATTCCAAACTGCATATTTAAAGGCACATTATCCTGCAGAATTTTTAGCGGCAAATATGACTGCTGAATTAAATAGCCAAGAAACTATTGTTGAATTGATTGACGAAGCAAAAACATTTGGAATTGAACTTTTGCCTCCAGACATAAATAAATCCGAAGCAGCATTTACTGTAAAAGGTAATACAATTTATTTCGGGTTGGCAGCAGTAAAGGGAATTGGAGTGAAACCAGTGGAGCATATTGTGGAAGTTAGGAGCGAGAAGCCATTCGAAAGTTACATTGATTTTGTGAAACGAACTGATTCTAAACATATAAATCGAAGAGTTCTGGAAGGATTAATCTTTGCTGGTGCTTTCGATTCTGTATCGGGAAATAAGCGTAGAGCATTGTTTGAATCCATTGATAATGTGTTAAATTTTGCAAAATCCCAATCAAAAAATGAAGGAATGACAGATTTATTTGCTGCAATGGGCAAGCAAGAATCCGCCATTGAACCTAAATTGCCAAATGTAAAGGAATGGAGCGAGCGGGAAAGATTAGACCACGAGAAAGATGTATTGAATTTCTATGTTTCGGGTCATCCACTAAAAGAATTTTCTGAAATTGTGAAATCTTTTTCGAATACTACAATCTCGAAATTTAAAATGAGTGATGAAGAATTCGAAAAAGTGGATTCAATACCTAACGAAACTCGATTTTGCGGACTTATTTCAAGTGTTCGCACAAGGCGAGATAAGCAAAATAGAATGATTGCTTTTGCAATAGTAGAAGATTTTTACGGAAAAATTGAATGTATTTTCTGGAGTGAGGCTTATGCAAAGTTTGAACATTTATTGATAGAAAGCTCCACAATAACTGTTTTTGGAAAAGTAGATGTTTCAGACGAAAGTTCAATTAAAATCGTTGTAAGCGAAGCATATAGTTTTATCGAGACAGTAGAAAGATTCACTTCTGGAATAGTAATTAATTTGGACGAAACAAAATTAACAAATGAAGATTTGTTAATAATTCGCGATACTTTAGAAATTGATTCAACAGGAAATTATAAGTTAATAATTAGTTTGGATAATTCACAAAATAAAACTTTTAATCAGTTTATTTCGTATGATAATAAAATAAACTTGAACAAGATGAATGAACTAAAAAAACTTTCTTGTTTCAAGAACTATCAATATTTAACAATGTAGAGGTACATTATGTTTAAAACAATATTCAGTTGGGCAATTGCAATTATAGTCGGTGTGTTTGCAATTCGTATTTTCTTTTGGCTAATTAGTATTACATTCACTGTCGTATTTTGGCTTATTTTGGGAGGATTGGCATTGTTAATTGCTATTCCTTTAAAATCTTTAATACAAAATAAGTTGTTTAAATAAGAAAAATTTAAAATATTTTTTAAATTAATTATTATTCATAATAGGTAAAATTATGATAAGTTTTAACTTTTTATAGTAATTAAGTCTAAAATAAAATTATACAATTTTCATAAAATATTAACAAAAGCACGTTTTTTTTTCATAATTTTGAAAATATATTTTTTGTATTTTTTAAATTTTGTTATGGAAAAACGCATTGAAATCGCAAATGATTTGACCATACGTTTCGCTGGAGACTCTGGCGATGGTATGCAAATCACAGGTAATCTTTTTTCGAATAACGCTGGTATCATCGGAACAGATGTAAATACTTTTCCCGATTATCCATCAGAAATTCGTCCACCAGTTGGCACTCTTTATGGTGTTAGCGCTTATCAAGTCCATTTTGGTTCAAAGAAAATGAACACTATGGGCGATAAAATTGATGTTCTATTTGCTATGAACGCAGCTTCACTTAAAGTAAATATTCCAAATTTACGTGATGGTGCAATTATTGTTGCTAATGCTGATGGTTTTGGTCAAAAAAATCTCACTTTAGCAAAATATGAATCAAATCCTTTGGAAGATGGCTCTTTATCCAAATATACAGTGCACGGAATTGGTGTATCTGATATTATGAAGGAAGCTGTAAAGGATTTGAACTTAACTGTTAATCAAGTGGAAAGAACTAAAAACTTTTTTGCATTAGGCGTAGCATACTGGCTATTTAATCAACCAATGGATTATTCAATCAAATGGTTGAACAAAAAATTTGGCAAAAAAATCGAAATTTACGAGTCAAATGTTCGTGCTTTGAAAGCGGGCTATGAATATGCAAAAAATTCACCTGAATTTACATTCCATTATAGCATTCCTAATGCTAAACCCGAACCAGGCTTTTATAGAAATATTACTGGAAATGAAGCCGCTGCGTTGGGATTAGTTGCCGCTGCAAAAAAAGCAAATCTGCCTTTATATTTGGGTTCTTATCCAATCACTCCTGCTACGGAAATTTTACATCACTTATCTGGTTATAAACAATATGGAGTTAAAATCCTCCAAGCCGAAGACGAAATTGCTGGTATTGCATCAGCCATCGGAGCATCATTTGCGGGGAATTTAGCTTGTACAACTACATCTGGTCCTGGACTTTCGTTGAAAGTAGAAGCTATGGGTTTGGCTGTTATGATGGAATTACCTTTGGTGGTTGTGGATGTTCAGAGAGCAGGTCCAAGTACTGGAATGCCAACTAAACCAGAGCAAAGTGATTTATTAATGGCAATGTACGGTCGCCACGGCGAAGCTCCAATGCCAATTATTGCTGCAAAAAGTGCAAACGATTGCTTCTATGCTTGCTACGAAGCTTCGCAAGTTGCTTTAAAATATATGACTCCTGTTATTGTATTAACTGATGGTTATTTAGCACAAGGTACAGAACCTTGGCGAGTTCCTTCAATGGAAGAATTACCAGAATTTGATTTTAAATATGCCGACAATCCAGAAACTTTCCACCCTTATTCAAGAGATGAAAATACTTTAGCTCGTCCTTGGGCAATTCCAGGTATGAAAGGATTTGAGCACCAAATTGGTGGATTGGAAAAAGAAAATATTACTGGTTTGGTTACTCAAGAACCTTATAATCACCAATTAATGTGTGGATTAAGAGCCGACAAAGTTGCAAGAGTTGTTAATGAAGTACCAGATGCAGTTATTGAAGGCGAACAATCAGGCGATTTATTGATTATCGGTTGGGGTTCATCTTATGGAGCAATTAAAAATACTTTTGATAAATTAGTTGCAAATGGCGAAAAATTATCATTTGTTCATTTGCGTTGGTTAAATCCATTCCCCGCAAATCTGGGCGAGATTTTATCAAAATTCAAAAGAATTTTCATTCCAGAAATGAATTTAGGACAATTAAGCACTTTAATTAAATCTAATTACTTGCGAGATGTGATAACATACAGCAAATTGCATGGCAAACCTTTCACAGCAATAGAAATCGAAACTGAATTAGTTAAATTATTAAACAAGGAATAATAAAATGACAATGATAGATAATTCAAATATAAATAAAATTCCTACAGTTGAATTGACTGCAAAAGATTTTAAAACTCCAATTGATGTTCGTTGGTGTGCTGGATGTGGAGACTATTCAGTTTTGGCTCAATTGCAGAAATTAATGCCTACTCTTGGCATTCCACGCGAGAAATTCTGTGTTGTATCGGGTATCGGTTGCTCGAGCCGTTTCCCATATTATATGAATACTTATGGATTCCACACATTGCACGGTAGAGCATTGCCAGTGGCTTCGGGTATCAAAATTGCTAATCCTGATTTGTCCGTTTGGGTTATTACTGGTGATGGCGATGCAATGGCAATTGGTGGTAATCACTTTATTCACGCTATCCGTAGAAATATGGATTTGAAGATTTTGATGTTGAATAATCAAATCTACTCAATGACTAAAGGACAGTATTCTCCTACATCACAAGTTGGTGCAAAAACTAAATCTTCGCCTTTTGGCGTGATTGATTATCCGTTCAATCCTGTTGCTTTGGCTTTAGGTAGTGGTGCAACTTTTGTAGCACGCACTACTTACAGCAATCCTAAGCACTTAGCTTATGTGATGAAAAGAGCAGCCGAGCATAAAGGTATTGCTTATATTGAAATTTACTCAAATTGTGTGATTTTCACTGATGGCGTATTTGATAAATGGACCGATAAGCATTATATGGATGAAAATGCAGTCTTCATTGAAGATGGCAAGCCACTTGTATTTGGTAAGAACAAAGAAAAAGGTATTTTGATTGATAATTTTGCTCCAACCGAAGTAGAATTAAACGATGAAAATAAAGATAAATTGATTATCCATAACGAGAAGAACTTAGCACTTGCTCAAATGATTTCCTCGATGTCGTATGATAATGATTTGCCAAGACCTTTTGGTGTGTTCCTTGATGTTAATAAGCCTGCTTACGATGAATTAGTCAACAAACAAATCGAAGATACAGTAGCTACACTTGGCGAAGGCGATGTTGAGAAATTGATGAGAGGAATTGATTCTTGGGAAATCAAATAGAAAATTAGATAATTTGATAATGTTATGAAGGTGTTGGACGTTGGGAGGAATTTTAACCTTCCGAAGGTTTGAAACCTTAGGAAAGTTCTGAGACAAAAGAGGTTGTCTCATAAGTCCCAGATATTTCAAAATTGTCATACCTGTGAAAACGGTAATTTATATCCTCCCCCTTAATCCCCCTCAAAGAGGGAAATATAAAGGGGGAGGTTCTTATAAAAATATTCAAATTTGTAGTGAGGTTATATCATAAGTCAATTAAATGCAACTTATAACATTAAGAATAAGGAATTACGGAGAATTCAAAAGAACTTAGTAGAGCATACATCCTTGTTTGCTAACTTATGAGACAAATGAGGAAGAGTAGATTTATGACCTTTTTAATAATAAATCACTTTCTTTTCAATAAATTTTAGTAGAAAACGACTTAATACAAAAAAAAGGAAAATTATGAATAAAAAAATTATCACACCAGTTGCTATTGTAGCAGTGTTTATTGCCATATTTATTATGATTACAACTAATGGCTTTAGCGACCCTAAAAAAAATGAGGCTAAAAAAGTGACCAATAATCCAAAATATGAAATTACTTGTACTCAAGGTGCAAATGAACTTGGAAAAATTCAAATTGAATTGTTTCCCGATGTTGCTCCAAAACATGTAGCAAATTTTGATAGTTTAGTTGCTATCAAGTTTTATGATGGTACGGCATTCCATAGAGTTATTCCTAACTTTATGATTCAAGGTGGCGATCCTAATTCCAAGTCAGAACCCAAAGACAAATGGGGAATGGGAAGACCCGACCAAAAGCGCGTTCCTGCTGAATTTAGCAAATTAGAGCATAAAAGAGGAATTATCTCAGCAGCCCGTTCCCAAGATCCAAACTCGGCATCATCACAATTCTTTATCTGTGTTGCTGATGCCAAATGGCTTGATGGACAATATTCTATATTTGGTCAAGTTAATTCAGGAATGGAAGTTGTTGATAAAATCGTTAATTCACCACGAGATGCACGCGATAATCCATTAGAAAAAATCGAAATGAAGATAGTTAAATTAAAGTAAAATTAATTTAAAAAAAATATTACAACCTTCCGAAAGTTTAGTTTCTCCCATCAACCCTATGCTTAAGCATAGTGTTGAATTTTTCCTGAACCATTAGGAAGGTTTTTTTATTATTGAATCATACATTATTAATCCCCGACGAAAGCGGGGATTTTTTTTTGTAAAAATGTGTTTGAAGATAAAAATACGATGACAAGAGTAAAAAATACATTTCACAGAGCCTTTCCGCCGTATTTATGAGCTATAATGTTATATTATAGAGGCTTAACATATATTTTTGTCAATTTAGATGTGCCACATCTGGAATAATAATTCTTTATTATAATTATCAAAAAAAAGGTTTATAAAAAAAAAAGATCTCATCTTTGAGATGAACTTTATCTGTGCTAAAATAATGAGAATTAAATAACAGGTTGTCTCATAAGTTAGCAAACAAGGATGTATGCTCTACTAAGTTCTTTTGAATTCTCCGTAATTCCTTATTCTTAATGTTATAAGTTGCATTTAATTGACTTATGATATAACCTCACTACAAATTTGAATATTTTTATAAGAACCTCCCCCTTGTATTCCCCCTCTTTGAGGGGGATTAAGGGGGAGGATATAAATTACCGTTTTCACGGGAATGACAATTTTGAAATATCTGGGACTTATGAGACAACCTCCTACGAGAATGGGAATATTTACCAAAGTTCCAATACTTATTATTATCTTAATTTCTTGGATTTATATTTTGTTGGATTGATTATATCTTGATAGAATTGATTTTGATTTAATTCCTCATCATCAAAAACAGAAACATCTAATATTTTTTCCATTTTATATCCAGAACGATTAAAATTAATATTAACTAATGCAGAGTTCCAACCATTGCACCAATCAATAAACTCTTTTCTAAAAGGAGATTCATCATTAATATGTACAAAAATGTCAATGTCGGAATCTGGCCGTGCTTGAGATTTAAACACTGAACCAGCCAAGTAAATTCCTTTGATTTGATATTTTTCAATATCAATGGAATTTGCGAAAGCCTCTGCCATTCTCAATCTCCAGCTTTGAGCTTCCGAAACATTAGGTTTGGAAATATCTGAATCAACTGTTTCAATTTTCCCATCAATTTTACTTAAAAATGCTATTGCTTTTTCTTCCTCTGAATTTGCCAATATTCTTAGAATACTTCCATTAGCTTCTTCACGAACATTAATAACTTTTAAGATGTGCGAAATATGTGAATATTCAGGAACAAATCTTTCTAAAGTATTATTTGCATTATTGAAAAATTCATAATTGAACATTGTCTCCTCTTTATCTGGATAAAGTGGCAAATAGTAAATCTGGCTTTCCACCAAGTCTTGGAAAAAGTGAGTTCCAAAGGATAATTCAGGTGTGTATGAACCTTTGGATTTTGCAACTTCAACTAACATTGCAGTATTATTAATATCTGAGTAAGAGATTTTCACTCCCAATCTAATATCATCACGAGTGCCCCATCTTCCTGGACCAATTAATATGAAGCTGCGTTTGGGTAAAGTTTGATTGAGTCTCCCGACTGCTCGGGCTGTTTCTTCCAATTCTTGGATAGATTTTGCATTTGTATAATTATCAGGATCAACATAAACTATGTAAGCAATATCAGGAATTTTTCCGTTTGATATATGTTTTTGTGCTTTAAAAATAGTTCTTTCTCTATGAATATTCTCTGGAATAACTGATGCAGTAAATTCAGAGTCAAATGCACTTTGCTGGCGACATTGCAGAAGATATAAATTCTTGCCATCGCAAGCAAATTCAATATCAACAGGAAGTCCAAAATTCTCTTTTAGCACTTCGAGAAGTTCTTTTAATTGCTTAATATATGGAGTACGAGTAATTAAATTGTTGAATGTAACGATAATTTCGTCTTTTTTAGTGTCAATTCCCAGACCAATTGGAGATTTTATATTGTGATCTTCAATTATTGAAAATATTTCATTTAAAAGAGGGAATTGATTACCAGCATTTTTAATCAAATCTTTAATTGAAATAGTTTCAAACGTATTTGTTTTTAAATTAATAACATCAATATATCTTGGAGAGTAAGTAATGGCATCTTTTAAATTTTGATTAATTCTTAAATTCATCTGACCAGGTGCAATCAAAATTGGGAAGTCATTGCCAATTCTATCTACCGCTCGCGTGCCTAATCCCGGAACTAATCGCAAAAGTCCATCTTCGCGTTTAATACGAGGACTCCAACGAAATTCATTGTTAGAGAAACCCACGCCAGCAAAAGCAGGGAAATAATAATCGCCCGCTCGCACTCCAACAACTTCTTGAATAATTATTCCCATTCCTTCGTTAAAATCAAGAAATCCTTTCTCCTTTCGGTAACTAATTGGATCAGGCGAGAAGACGGAAGCGTAGACTTCTGCTACTGCATCTAAAATTGCATCTAATTTTTCTTGTTTTGTGCCTTGGTTTGCCACAAAGAGGCTTTTGTACTTACCAGCAAATGCAGTGCCCATTCTATCTTCTAATAAACTGGAACTTCTAATAACGATTGGATTATCCCCAATTTCATCTAATACTCTTGATAATCCGTTAATAACTTCATCTGGAAACTGTGAATTCTTAAAAACCTGCATTGTGTAAGGATATTCTTTGCGAATTTCATCTAATGAGCGATATTTTTGTTCAATAACATCTTCCAAATTATTATAATAAATAAAATTATTTTCCCCATCAGAAGGAATGAACCAAGTTCGTGGAATTTTTATTGACTTGAGAATTGGATGATTTTCTTTCTCTTTCTCAATAATTTTTGCTGCTAATAATATCCCGGAACCTTTGCCACCAATTGTGCCATAACTTTCTGAAGCAAAAATTATGCTCGGCAATAATTCATAAAAATCTTTGATTGTAAAAATATTTTTTGCAATATCAATAAATTCTAATTGTTCCGAGAAAAACCTTCTTACCAATGATACAACCATTCCAATTGATTGAGCAGATGAATCTTTAGAATCTACCGGGTTCATCTTATAAAATCTACGAATTGCCTCGCCAATATCGAAGAGTGAAGTATTGGGATCGTTTAGAGTTTTGGTAACATGCTTAGCATTTTCATCATTTACCCAACGATGAATTTGGGTGACAATAAAGTCTTCGTTCAAGTATTTTTCTGCTAATTTGAAAATATCATTAGATAAATAGAAAATTTGTTCAAGCACTTGCTTCTTAGATGGACGATTGATTTCGCTTGTTACATCGGTCATTTCATCAAGGCGAGTGCCGAGTTTTTCAAAATATAAATTTGATTCGGGAATACCTTTAATTAATAGGAAATTCAGCATTTTACGAGTAATGATAGTGTAAAGATTTCTATCAGTGTTTCTTAGTAAATCAAGAACTATTGCATATTTTGTTCTATGATTTATTTCTAAATTTCGCTTTTCTTGCTCAATATCTCTAAGTGTTTTTTCTAATTTATTTATAAAAACAAAATTGGCAATTTTATCCACAAATAGTCCAAAAAAGAATTCGAATTCCTCTTTATTAAAATCCATACTGTAATTAGAATCATAGAAAACTTCGATAATACCTAATACAACATTAGAAATAATAGCTGTTTTAATCACTTTATCTCTTGTTTCAGAAAAATTATCGGTTTCGTAGCTTTTTTGGTCTAAAATAATACGTACACTTTTTATAAACGTAAAGTAGCTATGAAAAATATTTTGAGTTTTCCTAACTTTTTCATCAAAAGTATAATCATAAGAGCGGAAGATTTCGTCAGTTTGTTTGAATATTTCAAGAAAATTTGTTTTCATAAAAATTAAAGGTTTTTAAGAATTTAAAAAGTTCAAAATAAGCAATTCTGATGAAATAAACAAATTAATCTTTATTAATATAAGCGATATTTTTTCCTTTTTTATAATACTAAATTCGAATATTTTGTTTAATTTTGTATTTGAAAATAATTCAATTTTCAAATACATTTTTAGAAATTTTAAAATTTAAAGAATTTGAGGAATAAAATGGCTGACAGTTCATTCAATCCGTTCAATATGGCACTGCAACAATTTGATGCAGTTGCAGAAAAGCTTAATTTAGATCAAGCAACCCGTGACTTCCTTCGCAGTCCAGATCGCGAATATCATTTTAACATTCCCGTCAGAATGGATGACGGATCTTACAAAGTATTTAAAGGTTTCCGTATACAACACAATGACGCACGCGGACCTGCTAAAGGCGGTATCCGCTTCCATCCACAAGAAACTGTTGATACAGTTCGTGCATTAGCAATGTGGATGACTTGGAAAACTGCTGTTGTTGATATTCCATTGGGTGGTGGTAAAGGTGGAGTTATTTGTGACCCACATAATTTGTCGATGAGAGAACAAGAAGCAATCGCTCGCGGTTGGATTCGCCAAATAGTTCGCAATGTTGGTCCAAATCAAGACGTTCCAGCGCCAGATGTGATGACTACGGGACAACATATGATTTGGATGTTAGATGAATACGAAAAAATAACTGGTGCTAAAGCTCCAGGTTTCATTACTGGAAAACCTCTTGGCGTTGGTGGATCATTGGGTAGAACCGAAGCAACTGGCTATGGTGTGATGTACACTGTTCGCGAAGCTTGCAAAGTGTTGGGTATTGACATTACAAAAACTACTGCTGCCTTCCAAGGATTTGGTAATGTTAGCCAATATGCAGTTGACCAATATACTAAATTAGGTGGAAAAGCTATTGCTGTTTCTTGCTGGGATCACGAAGATAAGAAATCTTATACTTATCGTAAATTATCTGGTATTACTTTTGCAGAATTAATCACAATTACAAATAAATTTGGTGAAATCGACAAAGCAAAAGCAAAGGAACTCGGTTTTGAAATTTTAGATGGTAATGCTTGGATTCAACAAGATGTTGACATTTTAGTTCCTGCTGCTATCGAAAATCAAATTACAAAAGATACAGTTAATTTGATTAAACCTAGCGTTAAAATCATCGTAGAAGGTGCAAATGGCCCAACAACTCCAGATGCTGACGAAGTAATAAAAGCCCGTGGAATTTTAGATATTCCAGACTTCTTAGCTAATGCTGGTGGCGTTACTACTTCTTACTTCGAACAAGTTCAATGCAATATGAACTATTTCTGGACAAAAGAAGAAGTATTAGAAAAATTAGATGCTAAAATGACTGCAGCTTTCCACGCTGTTTATAATTTATCTAAAGAAAGAAATGTTTATATGAGAGATGCTGCTTATATGATTGCAATATCAAGAGTTGCCGAAGCAGTTAAAATGCGTGGTTGGGTATAATCTAACTTAAAATACGAATATTATTTTTATAATATTTTCTCCTTAATTGGCTCCTGTATGTCTATGACTGCAGGAGTTTTTTATTAGTTATTTGATTTATAACGTGGAATTGAAATAATAAATTTGCTCCCAGTATTTTCTTTCGAGATTACATGAATTTCGGCATCCAACATCTGAGAGTATTTTTTAACTATAGATAATCCAACACCACTACCATAAAATGTGTTTGCATTTGAACCACGGTAAAGTGGTTCAAAAATTAGGGGGAGTTCATTATTTGGTATTCCAATACCAAAATCTTCAATTGAGATAATAACCGAATTTTTAGAGATAGTTAATTCTGTAATAACTTCAGTATCCGCATCAGAATACTGGCAAGCATTGCCCAGAAGAACTCTTAAAATTGCTTGTAATAAAAATTTATCACTATTGAAAACGAAATATTCAAGTGGCTTTGAAAAAAGTAATTTATGACGAAACTCATCTTGAACTCGTACTTCTTCAATAACCAGTTCAATAACTTCTATCAATTCAAATTCTTCATATAAAACATCATATTTTATATCTTTTTCCGAAATTAGATGCACATTTTCCATTGCATCAACCAATTTTTTGATGGAGTCTTCCATCCTAATAAATACATCTTCAACTTGATTTTTGTCGGTTGATAAATTAATTACTCTTAATAAGTCAATTGAAGTTCTTAATACTGTTAAAGGATCTCGAAATTCAACGGTAAGAATATTAAGGAATTTATCTTCCATTTCTCGGAGAGTTTTTTCATTTGCAAGAAGTACTCTTAACTCTTCTTTTGTATTTAATAATTCTTCTTCGGCGATTTTCTTTTCGGCAATCTCTAAATGAAGCGAATCGATTGTATCTTGCAATGCAGTAGTTCTTGTTACTAATTGCTCCTCCAAATTATGAATTATATCTGCAAATGATAATTGCATTTTTTTGCTGTCTGAAACATCAACAATAGTAATTGTCATTAATGTTTCACTTATTTTATTTGTTGAGATTTGGAACCATTTGTCTTTATCAGCAAAATTCCTATCGTAAGTAAAAGTTGGCGAGGTAGAATTAATTCTGATAATTAGCGACATATCTCTCTTTAATTCGGGATACTCTCCGAATAATTTTGAAACACGCTTATTTGTAATTACATCAATAGGAATAGAATACAGGTCGGCAAATAATTTATTAACAAAAACAACTTCTAAATCTATGAGTTGATTATAACTATCGTAAATAAGGCGATTGAGGACAATTCCAAATGGGAACTTATCAAATAAATCCAAGATTACATTCTCTTTAATTTCCTCTAATTCTAATGAACTTGGAAATCGTTGAAGCACTTTAACTATTTGTTCAGTTGTATTTATCATTTTCAATTATGCTTTCGTAATAATGTTTGATATTCTAAAACAATCAATAATAATGCCAAAAATGTTAGATAACTTTGATATTTTCTTAAAAGATTAACCCGATAAAATTTCAATCTGATTATAGCAATTTTTATTCTTATCTAACCAATCAATAAATAATTGATGTTTTTAGAAATTATTAAGCTCTACCCAAAAATTCGATAAAAAATGATTGAACTTAAGGAAAATAGACATTATTTTTAAAAAAAATATAAAAAATTCGCAAGATTAACTAAAAATTGCGTAATATTGTATTATGAAAACTACGAAGTTTTCAAATTAGTAAATATTATAGGATTTTTATGAAATTATACGTAGGGAACATCCCGCATAGCGTAACCGAAGAAGAATTAGCTTCAAAATTTAACGAAATTGGGGAAACTCAATCATTAAGAATAATTACCGACAGAGAAACAGGTAGATCTCGTGGATTTGGTTTTGTTGAAATGAGTGATGAAGCTGCCAATAAAGCAATTCAGGAATTAAATGATACTGAATTTATGGGAAGAAAGCTAAATGTAAGCGAAGCCCAAGAAATGAGGCCTAAGAATAATTTTAATCGCAGAAGAAATTATTAACAAAGTACTAAAAATTTGATACTATAAAATATCACATTTCTTTTTTCTAAACCTGATTAATTTTTAATACATTAATCAGGTTTTTTTATTCTATGAATTATATCTACTTTGTTCTAAATCTTTAATAAGAAATTGAAAAAGCTCGTGAAGAAATTACTCATTGCGAGGTCATTATGAAAACTTCGTTTTCACTGAAAAGAAAATGAGAATTTAGAAGTATTTACTCCCCCTAACCTCCTCAAAGAGGAGGATTTAGCAATATTCCCCCTCGTAGAGGGGGTGCCATTTATGGCGGGGGAGGTTTTCATATTTCTGCTTTTTTGTCATTAGGAGGCTGTATCAAAAGTTGACTTTTTGGAAAATATTAAATAAAAACATTTTAAAACCTTATTGAACCTAATAACCTTAGTAGAAAAAAATGAACCAAATTAAACCAATAACCTTATTTCGTAATTTACCAGTTAAATAAGGTTATAAGGTATATTGATTTTGGGTGTGTTGGGCGTTAGGTGTTAGGTAAAATCTGTAGTGGAAGAGCTTGCTCTGCGCATAAAAAATTCTTTTTAACCTTCCGAAGGTTTACTTTAAAATTTACCCACGAATGAATTCGTGGGCTATTGTTAAACCATTCTCAAATTTTCAAATAAACATTGGATTCCCACTTTCGTTGGAATGACTGCAAAGCTGACTTATGAGACAGCTTCAATATAAAACTAAGTATTAAGAAAATTATCAAGGATTTTTATGTATTTTTCATTATGCCCATCTATCATTGTGGATTTTGTTAGCGATATTAATCTTATGCTATCTGTTTTAATGAATTTCCTAAAATACTTTAATTTGTTTTTTGTTTTCTTGCTAACAAGTGTATATTGTTCATAAAATATCTCTTGCAAATCCACTTGATGCACTTTGGGACGGATACGTTTATTCAACCATAATCTATTCAGAAAAAATCTAATCCACTCCATCCCCAGTCGGCTGGCTTTGGAAGTATGGCTTTGGGCTCCATAATCTACAACAACACAAGTATATCCCAACGCTAAATACATTAAAAAGTTTGCATCTAATCCAAGCAAAATCTCTTCGTAAGCACTCGCTTCGCAATGGCTTGACTGAATTCTAACAAAGTTGAGTTCTTTCTTGTCAAAAAAATGTAAATCCTCGAGAGCTTCAATTCCAGTAGTGAGATTAATAAAGTATTTTGTTTCCATATAAATTAAATTTGTTTGATTTCACAAATAAATATGCTTTTTTCGTCTAATTGAACTATGCAAATTAATCAAAATAACACTAATAAGATAATAATTCTTCCTGAATTTATTGCAAATCAAATTGCAGCGGGCGAAGTTGTGCAACGTCCAGAATCTGTTGTGAAGGAATTAGTGGAGAACTCACTTGATGCTGGGGCTACCGAAATTACTGTTATTATCCAAGATGGTGGGAAGAAGCTGATTAGTGTTTTTGATAATGGGCAAGGAATGAGTCGCGATGATATAATGCTTTCTATCCGCCGACACGCCACTTCCAAGATAAAAACTCAAGAAGATTTAGAAAAAATATTGACTTTTGGATTCCGTGGCGAAGCCTTAGCATCAATTTCTTCAGTTGCTGATATTGAAATTCGTTCAAAAAATCAAAATGATGAATTAGGATGGAAATTAATTTCTGAGCCGCTTAAAGAACCAAGCATCGAACCAATGAATTTATCGCAAGGCACGCAGATATTTGTTCGCAACCTGTTCTATAATGTTCCAGCACGCAAAAAGTTTATGAAATCCAAACTTACTGAAATTCGCCACACCAGCGATACTTTGATGAGGTTTGCATTAATTCATAATGATAAAAGAATTACATTTTATAGTGATGATAGCTTGATTTTTGACGTTCACCCAACTGATTGGAAAAACCGAACAATTCAGTTATTAGGGAATTCATTCCAAGCAGGTTTTATGGATTTGTTTTATCAAAATGAACTTATGAAAGTTGAAGGATTTATTGCTTTACCAGAGTTGGCTCGTCCTTCTACTTCAGGTCAGTTTTTGTTTGTCAATCGCCGTCCAATAGAATCAAGAAATCTTTCTTATGCTATTTTTTCTGCTTATGATAATTTGCTCGAAAAAAATCATAAACCTGTATATTTAATAAATCTAACAATTGATCCAGAAAAAATTGATGTAAATATTCACCCGCAGAAAAATGAAGTAAAATTTGATAATGAAAATTATGTTTATAATACTCTGCGGAAATCTATTGTTGAAACATTAGAAAAATATAATTTGACAAATAAATTAGATGTTGAAAATAATAGTATCCAACAGCCTTTTGTTAGATATAAAGATGAAAAAGGCGACTATCTATTGGTAAATCAAGTAACAGGAGAAGTGTTTGCTGACAAACCAAATGTTGATAATTTTCCGAATAGCAATCAATTTCAGCCAAACCGAGCCAATTATTCTAACTTTGATAAAGGAAATAATTCATATCAAAATAAAAATTTCAATAATTACGAAAATTATAAAAATTATCAAACTTATTCAGCACAACAAAGTCAATCTCAATTTTCTCCACAAGCATATCAAAACTTAATTAAACCCGAAATCAGCCAATCTTTTGCTTCTAATGAAAATAATTTAACCGATAAAACAAATCTATTCACGGAAAATAATGCTAAAATTCAACAAAGTGATGAACTATTTGCTCAATTAGAAAATGCTGAATATTGGCAAATTTTTAATAAATATATAATTGTACATTTGCGAGATAGAATCTTGCTCGTAGACCAACATAATGCCCACGAAAGAGTAATTTTTGAGAAAAAATTAGAAAATGTAAAGTATCATTTAAGTAAAGATTTACTTTTTGAGAATTCATTTGAGCTAAACCCAAGCGAAATAGTTGTAGTACAGGAAATTGCTGATGAAATCCGCGAAGTTGGCTTTCAATTTGAAATGATTCAGCCAAATAAAATTGTTGTTAAATCTATTCCTGAAGATATCGAATTGGGCAAAGAAGAATATATTTTCAAGAAAATTATTGAAGAATACCAAACAAAATATAAAGTATCACAAATAATTGGTCGAGAGAAAGTGATTGCAACAATGAGCTGCAAAGCTGCAATTAAAACAGGCGAACCACTTTCGCACGAAAAAATGAAGCATCTGGTAATTGACTTATTTAAATGTCAAAATCCATATAATTGCCCTCACGGCAGACCAATTGTATTGGATTTGAGCATACTAAATTTGGACAGACAATTCGGACGTAGTTCTTAATAACTTAATAATTCTTAATTTTGAATAAACAATAGGAACAAAATGAAAATTCTTTCTTTTTTTATCGTATTTTTTATTTCAGTAAGTTCTAATTTGACTGCTGAAATACCAAGTTATATGATTCCAGGTGAGCAATTTGAGTTTAAACATACTTGCTCCCACTACAAAAATCAATTAAAGTTGCAAAATGTACAATCAGTTGTTCAAAAAAGATCTTATGATGTGATAAGTTATTCGATTTTTATGGATTGGACTAATCCATTAAGTAGGACTACATCTACTGGTGATGCAAGATATTACTGGGGATATAATAAGGTTAAACTTGTGATAGATACAGTAAAAACTCTGTCAGTAGTTTTTGATGCAATAGATATTTTAATTGATTCCGTTATTGATGTATCAAATAATCAAAAGTTAGAAGTACTTCAAATTCAAGATATATTTAATGTGAAATTCCCTAATTATAAGTTAAAAGGCGATACTGCTGAAATACAAATTTACTATTCCTATGTAGGCAAAAGCAATAGAGGTTTTTATTTATTTGATAAAGGTTTATATGTTGAGCAAGGTGCGCCACCTAAACGTGACTCAATTTTTACTTTGGAAAGATTAGCCTATACAATGAGCGAACCAGAAGATGCTCGCTATTGGGTGCCTTGTAATGATTCTCCTTACGATAAGGCTTATGTTGATATGACAGTAAGTGTGCCAAAAGGGTTTAATGTTGCATCGAATGGCACTTTATTAGAATCACATAGTGACAGAGATAGCACTATCTTTTCCTTCAAATCTCAATATCCAATGACTACTTACTTGATGGTTGTGAATGCATCAAAATTTAGTTATCATCAATCATTCTATCAAAAAGTTAGCGAAGTTGGGGTACAAATTCCAATTGAATATTATGTTTGGGAAGATGATTGGACGAGCGACACAACAGACGGCGGTGCATATAATGCTGAATATGCATTTAGAAATGTATCAAAAATGATGAGAACATACTCTGCACTCTACGGAGAATATCCTTACGAAAAATATGGAATGGTTGCAATTCAACCATTTAGTTTCGGGGGAATGGAGCATCAAACTATGACATCGATAAATAGAAGTTGGTTGCGTGGATGGTCGGAAACTGGCATTGCACACGAACTTGCCCATCAATGGCTTGGTGATTTGATTACTTGTGCCACTTGGTTTGATATTTGGATTAATGAAGGTGGGGCTACTTGGAGCGAAGCAATTTGGGTTGAGTCCTACACAAATAAAGATTCATATTATGCTTATATGAATAATGTAATAAGTAGATATTATAATAATCCGGTATTACATAATTTATCAATTTACGGCGAACCAACAAACAGTATTTTTTCTAATCCAATATATTTATTAGAATATAATAAAGCAAGTTGGGTTTATAATATGTTACGAGAATTTCTTGGTGATGATGTGTTTTTCCCTGCTCTGCGTGCAATGTTGGATAATTATAAATTTACAAGCATAGAGACAGTTGATTTTATGAATTTCTTCAAGGAAAATGTTCCAAGTGATTTAATTGATTACGATGCTTTTTTTGAACAATGGATACTCAAAGCTGGTCATCCAATTTTTGATGTACACACTTCTACTTATGATATTGGGGATAAATTTGAAATTAAAATTGATATTAAACAAGTTCAAGAAGGAACAAATATTCCCGAAGTTTTCATAACTCCAATAGAGTTCTTGGTTTATAAAGATTCAACTACCGAACCAAAAATATTAAAAATGGATAAACGAGAGCAAGAATTTACTTTTGAATTAGATTATCGCCCTGATTCAATTAAAGTAAATACCAACAAATTGATATGTTCGGTTAATTCCAATTTAATGTCGATTAATTCAAATGAAAAGAATAGCAAATTAAATTCAGCATATCCCAATCCAGTTGAACTTGGTGGAATTGTCAACTTTGAATTTGATAATATCACATTTGGTAAAGCCAATATTGAGGTAGTTGATATATTGGGAAATGTCTATTTTTCAAAAATTGAACCTAATTTACAAAATAGTAATTACTTTTTCCAATTAGAAACATCTAATTATCCAAAAGGAAATTACTTTGTCAAATTCAATCAGAATGGCTCGACACAAATATTGAAATTTGTAGTAGTTGAATGAAAGGTGTAAAATAACTCCATTCAAGAGAGGCTGTCTCGTAAGTTGATTTTTTGCAAATTATTAAAAAAAACATTTTAAAACCTTATCCTCATTATTAACCTTAGTAGAAAGAAATGAACCAAACTAAACCAATAACCTTATTTCCTAATTTTAATAATTTAATAAGGTTATAAGGTTTGGTGTGTAAAAATGGGAATTATTTCTACTAAGGTTAATAATGAGGATAAGGTTTTTCGATGTTATGTAATACCCTCAAGCAATATCTTGATTGATGGAAATTGTTTTGTAAAATCTTACTTATGAGACAGCCTCTATACTTGATTGCTTGTGAATTTTTGTGTGCAAAATATGTGGAAAAGTAAAAGTTATCAAAAATACAATTCAATTTTTGAAATTTGAGATAATTTGCATTATTATTTGTTTCAATATTGACAGAATTATCCAAAAATATGAGCGACTTTGAATTTAAAACTATGCCACATTCCGAAGATGCCGAGAAAGCACTGCTTGGGGCAATGCTAATTTCCAACAAAAACATTTCTCGAGCAATTGAAATGTTAGATAAAGATGCTTTTTACAATATGGGAAATAAGCAAATTTATCAAGCAATAATGAGCCTTTACGAGAAAAATCAGGCTGCTGACCCATTAACAGTTTCCGAATATTTATCCTCTCGTAATCAGTTGGAAGATATTGGAGGTTCCCGATATTTAGTAGAATTAACCAATTATGTAGCCAATTCTTCCAATTTTGATGATTATGCAAAAATTGTAACTGAAAAGTTTATCAAAAGAAGTTTGATTGAGACATCAGAAAGTATAATTGAAAATGCAAGAAACGAAACCTCTGATGCATTAGAGCAAATAGATAGTGCTGAAGCTAAAATCTTCTCTATTGCCGAGAAAAGATTGAAAAAATCATATCTTAGTTTGAAGTCATTATCAAGAGAAACATATACAATAATCAAAAATATCCGAAAAGGAGATTTGAATAATCAAGAAAATGTTCTTACGCACTTTTATGATTTAGACCATTTGCTTGGCGGATTGCATAAATCTGATTTGATAATAATCGCAGCGCGTCCATCTATGGGGAAGACAGCATTAGCAATGTCTATAGCAAGGAATATTGCTCTTCACTCAAGAATGCCCGTAGCATTTTTTTCGCTTGAAATGAGTGCGCATCAATTAGTAACGCGTTTGATAAGTTCCGAAGCAAAGATAGATCAGCACAAAATTACTAAAGGGATTATTTCCAACGAAGATGATAGTAGAATTGTAGAGAGTTTGGGCGTGATAGCAGAATTACCAATTTATATTGATGATAGTGCCGCTTTGACTGTGATGGAAATTAGGGCAAAAGCTCGTCGAATGAAGACCGAAAATGGAATTAGAGCAATTTTTATTGATTACTTGCAATTAATTAGCTCTCACAAAGCAGAATCACGTGAGCGTGAAATATCTATGATTTCTCGTTCTCTCAAGCAATTAGCAAAAGAATTGGATATACCAGTAGTGGCATTATCACAGCTTAATCGTGATGTGGAGAAACGTCCCGACAAAAGACCAATGCTTTCAGATTTGCGTGAGTCGGGCTCGATAGAGCAAGATGCCGATGTGGTTATGTTTGTCCATCGTCCAGAATATTTTGGAATACAATTCTTTGACAAAGAAAAGAAATATTCCACATTGAATATGGCAGAGGTAATTGTTGGAAAACAAAGAAATGGACCGACTGGAACAGCAAGATTAGCCTTCATTAAGAATTATGCAAGGTTCGAAAATGCAGCAATCGGAATGAATGAATCGCAAGAAGTAGATAATTTAGATGAAAGAATTGAAAGTAACGATGAAGTGGATTATCCAAGTTACGAAAACAACTATCAAGATTTTGAAGAAGAAAGCGTCTTTTAATCTAAAAACCAATTTATTTACAAATTTGTTTTAATTTTGTTTTTTATCTAAAAATAAATTTCACATTTTTATGAGCAAATCATCAGCCAAAAGCCAATTAAAAACATTGGTAGTAGTAGAATCGCCTGCAAAAGCAAAAACAATAAATAAATATCTTGGCAATAATTATATTGTCAAATCATCTATTGGACATATTAAAGACTTACCGAACTATAGCCTTGGTATTGATTTAGACAATAATTTCCAACCAAAGTATGAAGTTATAAAAGGTAAAGCAAAAGTAATTAAAGAATTAAAGGATATTGCAAAAGAAAGTGGAGATGTGCTAATCGCTACCGACCCCGACCGCGAAGGTGAAGCCATTGCATACCATTTAGCAGATGAAATTACCCCAGTAAATAATAAAATCAAACGCGTTATTTTTAACGAGATAACTAAAAGTGGAATTAACAAAGGTATTACAAGTGCAAGAGATATTGATCATAATTTATTTATGAGCCAACAAGCCCGCCGAGTGATGGATAGAATTATTGGTTTCCAAGTTTCTCCATTTTTGTCAAACAAAATGATAGGAAAAACAAGTGAAGCATTAAGTGCAGGACGAGTGCAATCTGTTGCATTACGATTGATTTGCGAGCGGGAACGAGAAATTTTAGGTTTTGAATCTATTGAATATTGGAATATTTTTGCAGATTTTAAATGTCCGAGTATAAGTAAATTGCCTACACTATTAGTTGCATTTGAAAATAAGTTAATTCAAAAGCCAAGTGGTTCAGCCAAAGGAAATACCCCTGAAGAAACTAAAAAAATAAAGAATCAAATATCCAAATTACATTTTATAAAAAACAAAGAGCAAGCCGATAACTTACTTGCTCAAATTAAGCAAATTCAAGAATACGAAATAACAAAGAAACAAACCAAAGATGTTGTTCGCCGACCTAATGCACCTTTTACAACAAGTACATTGCAACAAGAAGCAGCCAAACAATTAGGATTTACTAATAAGAAAACAATGCAAATTGCTCAAAAATTATACGAAGGTGTAAATATTGGCAATGATGAACTTGTCGGTTTGATTACATATATGAGAACCGATTCAGTTAGAGTAAGTGATGATGCAATAAAAAGCGTCCGTGAATATGTATCCACCAATTATGGTGAAAACTATTTACCAAAAACACCAAATACTTATGAATCAAAATCAAAAAATATGCAAGATGCTCACGAAGCAATTCGTCCAACAAATGTTCAATATGACTTAAAAGAATTGAAGAAGTCGCTCACAAAAGACGAAATGGCACTTTATCAGTTGATTTATTTTAGATTTGTTGCATCACAAATGAGCAATGCAATTTTAGAACAGACTGTTGTGGAGATTTCATCGAATGGATTTATTTTTAGAGCCACTGGTTCGGTTGTAAAATTTGATGGATATATGAAAATTTATACGGAAGCAGAAGACGAAAAGGACGAAAATGCAACAAATGACGATGAAGACAAAGAAATTATTCTCCCAAAAGGAATTGAAGTTGGCAAAAAACTTTCACTGACTTCTGCAACCTCTAAACAAGCAGGAACTAAACCACCTGCACGATTTACACAAGCAAGTTTAATTAAAATTTTAGATGAATTAGGAATTGGACGTCCAAGCACTTATGCAACGATTGTTTCTACTTTATCAGACCGTAAATATGTGGAGTTGGAGAAAAAATCATTCCGTCCTACTCAACTTGGATTTGATGTAAATGATATTTTAGTTGCAAGTTTTGATTCAATTTTTAATGTTAATTTCACTTCCAAAATGGAAGAAGAACTTGATGAAATTGCTGAAGGCGATAAAACTTATTTGCAAACAGTTAATGAGTTCTATGAACCTTTCTCGAAAACTCTGAATGATGCCCAAACCGACCCTACGACAAATTCTGAAACAATATGCCCAGAATGCGGTGGCACGCTAACAATCAAAGTTAGCAGAAAAGGTAGATTTTTAGGTTGTTCAAATTATCCAACTTGCAAATTCACCAAACCTCTTCCAAAAAACAATGAGGAAAAAGAGAAAAAGCAACCAGAAATTTATCCAGGTGCAGTTTGTCCTATTTGCGGAAAACCAATGTATTTACGAGAAGGTAGATATGGTAAATTCTTGGGTTGCGTTGATTATCCAAATTGTAAGGGAATTTTGCCACTTACTTCAAATGTCAAATGTCCAAAATGTAATGAAGGTCATTTAGTTGAAAGATATTCCCCCAAAACAAAAAAGAAGTTTTGGTCTTGCTCAAATTATCCAAAATGTGATTACTTAACTAATTATGAACCAATTAATCACGCTTGTCCGAATTGCAATAATCCATATTTGGAATATCATTTTAGGAAAAATTCCGAAGGTGAATGGGATAAATTTATTAAATGTCCAGAATGTAAAACAGAATTTGACAATTCAATATTAGAAAAATAAATAATTTATCGGTAATTACAATCGGTTAAATCTTAATTGTGCTTCCGCTAAATCTTGAGCAGTATCAATAGATAAAAGTTCTTGATTAGTTTGGAAGCACAAATATTTACTTCCATTTTGTAATAATCGTAGTTGTTCTAATTTTTCTAATTTTTCAAGTGGAGATTGAGGCAATTCAGCAAATAACTTTAATGCTTCTGGTTTGTAAGCATATATTCCAATATGCTTGTAATACAAATTCAATTTAGAAATATCGGCATTCTCAAATTCATTTTTATCTCGAATGAAGGGAATCGGAGAACGTGAGAAATACATTGCATAATTACTTGAATCGCAGATAACTTTTACAACATTTGGGTCAGTAATTTCGTTTGTTGTAATGTTTGAAGATATAATTGTTCCAACATCAAACACATTATTATCAAGGTATTTAAGGAAATCACTTAACAAATCTTCGCTTATAAATGGTTCATCACCTTGAACATTTAAAATTAAATCATATATTTCATTTATCTGTTGGTAAGCATACCAAATTCTATCTGTGCCACTTTGGAAATTATCGGGAGTTAAAGTGGCATTAAAACCTAAATCTTTGCAAATTGCCATAATCTCTTCGCTATCGGTTGCGATTAAAGTATTTGCAATCTGACTTACTGGCGAAACCTTTTCGTAAACAAGCTGGAAAATATACTTATCGCCAAGTTTTGCTAATAGTTTGCGTGGCAATCGAGTGGAATTCAATCTTGCAGGAATAATGGCAATAGTTTTCATCAAAATCTGTATTTTTTAAGAAATCTGTTATTCCAATACTTTTGGAACTTTAAAAAAAACTTCATTCTTTTGGGGAGCATTTAGTAAGGCATCTTCTTTATTTATAGATGGTTTAATTGAATCACTTCGTAAATTATTCTGTTCTTCACTTGGGCGTGTAAGTGGTTCTAAATCAGCAATATCTAATTTATCGATTGATGAAATATAACCCAGAATCTTGTTGAATTGTTCAGTAAATTGCTCTAATTCCGAGTCATTAAAGTTCAAGTGAGCAAGTGATGCGATTTTCTGAATTTGGTCTTTATCCATAGTTCAAATTTATTATTATACAAAATTACAAATAAGCGTATAAACTTTAAAAAATCTAAAAAATTATTTTTTAATATACTTGGGTGGAGTCCAACCTTCACGCTTCCATTTCTTTAATTCAATCACTACTTTGCCAACATAAACATTCATATAAGCAACGATTGGAATTCGAGCTTCGTCATCAGAGAACCAGCCTTTGAACTTGCCTGACAAACCGTAGATTCCTTCCCATTCTGCTTTTCCATCAAGATATTTAGTTCTTACGGGATAAGGAATTGCATCAATTTCAGCAGGTTCAATTCTATCTGTGAAATTAATTTTTGTTTTATAAACTTTATCAATAAAAGTAGGAACAATGATGTTCTTGTTCAAATTTGCAAATTGACGAGCATAAAAAAATAATGAATAACCATCATTAACTTTCTGATTATTATCGAATACATCATTGGTAATCATACTATCATTAAGCCAGTGCTTATTGTAAATTTTATTTTTTTTATAATCAAACAATATCTTATTGTAGTCCCATCCATCCGAAGTTTTAACATTTCCTACAAATTTATGTGAGTAAGCCAAGCTCTCGTCCATCCAAGTATTGAATTCAGTATACAATGAGATAAATGGAATACCTTTGGCTGATTGCATCAAAGCGGAGGCTTTGTACAAGAGTTGGTTATTTACTTTTTCGGGTTCTAAGGTTTTCACAGTTATTGTGCCTAATTTTATACCAAAATATGAGACTTCATATTCAAGATATTCATTTGCTTGAAAAATCGTATTTGATAAGAGATTAATAGTTGAAAAAACAACTATTAAGATTGATGTAATAATAATTAGTTTAAATTTCATATTTTTGAATTATTTTTGTTATAAAGACTAATAATTAATTGAAAAATTTTAACTTTGTTTTTTTAATTTTTATTTATAATTAAAAGTTCTTTACGAATATTATTCGTCTATTGTTTCTTAATTGGATTAAATATGAATATACTTGTAATTGGTAGCGGTGCAAGAGAGCATGCAATAATAAACAAATTCAAATCATCAAATAATATCATTTGGGCATTTCCCGGAAATCCTGGTATTTTTCAAATTGCACAAAAGACCAACTTGCTTTCAATGAATTTCGAAGAAATTTCTGTTTTTTGCAAGGATAATCAAATTGATTTAGTTGTGATTGGTCCCGAACAGCCTCTTGCCGAGGGAATTACTGACTATTTAGAGCAACAAAATATCGCAGCATTTGGTCCCAGTAAATTAGCCACTGAAATTGAATCTTCAAAAGTATTTTCCAAAACTTTAATGCAAAAGTATGGAATTCCGACTGCACGCTTTAGGTCATTTTCCAAAACTGATTCAATTGAAGAAATAAATGAATTTGCAAATTCCTTGGGTTTCCCAATTGTAGTGAAAGCAGACGGACTTGCCGCAGGCAAAGGAGTTGCCATTTGTAATGACATAAATGAATTTGAAGTTACGATTAATGATTATTTTTCTGGAAAATTTGCAGATGCTGGTTTCAAAATTGTTGTTGAAGAATTTATGGAAGGGGAAGAGGCAAGTATTTTTGCAATAACAGACGGCAACGATTACCTACTTTTACCTTCAGCACAAGACCATAAACGGATAGGCGAGGGCGATACTGGACTGAATACAGGAGGAATGGGCGCTTATTCACCTGCACCAATTGTGACAGCAAAAATACTTGAGAAAATAGAATCAACCATCATAAAACCCACTCTTTTAGCAATGCAATCCGAAAATCGTATATTCAAAGGTTGCCTGTATGCAGGTTTAATGATTGATAAAAATGGAAATTCAAAGGTAGTTGAGTTTAATGCAAGGTTTGGCGATCCCGAAACCGAGGCTGTTCTTGAATTAGTTGAAGGCGATTTTGCAGGATTACTTTATTCTGTGGCAATTGGGAAAATTGATAAAACGGCAATACAGATTACTAAAAATAAGTTTGCAAGTTGTGTTATTTTGGCTTCCAAAGGTTACCCTGAAACATTTGAAAAGGGATATGTAATTTGTGGATTGGATAAGATCCAAAACAAGAATATTAAAATTTATCATTCGGGAACTGCAGAAAAAGATAATCAAATTGTCACAAATGGAGGAAGAGTCTTGGCAATTGTAAGTGCGGATAATTCCTTGAAACAAAGTTTAGACAACATTTATGAAACTATATCAAATATCAACTTTGAGAATAAATATTACCGAAAAGATATTGGTCATAGAGCATTAAAATAGCAATACAAAAATTATGATAGAAAAAGAAGTAGTAGTTGAAAATAGATCTGGCATCCACACGCGTCCCGCTTCGTTGATTGTGAAGACAGCAGCAAAATATAAATCCGAAATTTACATTATAAATGAAGGGTTTAGTATAAATGCTAAAAGTATTATAGGTGTAATGACTCTTGGTGCTGGTCAGGGCACAAAATTGATTTTATCTGTAGAAGGTAAAGACGAAAATGAAGCAATGGAAGAACTGTATAATTTAATTTCAAGTGGTTTTGGTGAATTATGAGCGAAACACAAACTCCAACAAATACTAAAGAAAGATATTTATCAGGAATATCAGTTTCAAGTGGAATTGTATTCGGCAAGGTATGTATCATCGATCATTTTGATGATTTAAGCGATCAATATTCCAACGAGTTCGCTGGAATTGATGTAGAAAAACAAAGATTAAAAAATGCTTATTCATCTGTAAAAAAGGAATATAAAAATGCACTTAAAATAGTTTCAAAAAACGAAAAGGAAACAGTAAATATACTGAAATCAGAAATGATGATTCTCGAAGATGACTTTTTTTTACGACAAATTCATAAAAATATCGAAAAAAAAATCAATGCAGAAAATTCCGTAATCAATGAATTCTTGAAAATTGAAACTAAATTAAGGCAAGCCAAAGAACCAGCAATTCGCGAAAAATACTTTGAATTTGAAAATATTAAAAATAAAATTTTAAATAATCTGCAAAATTTAAATTTGCAAAAACAAATCGAGAATAATTCGATAGTTATTGCACATTCTATTTCGCCAATAGAAGTTGTTCAATTAAAAAGAAGAAAAGTAAAAGCAATAATTACAGAACTTGGTGGAATAACATCTCATTTTGTTATTTTGGCTCGCTCTTATAAAATTCCTACAATCATTGGAGTTTCAAATGCAACAGAATTAATTAAAAATAATGATTTAGTTATCGTTAACGCAATTGATTCGGAAATTATAATTAATCCAACAGAAGAAGAAATAAAATTATACAAAAAGAAAATTACAGAAATCAAGGAAAAACATAAACTTTTACTTAACCTAAAAGATCAGCCAACAAAAACAAAAGATGATTATTCAGTTAATTTATTCTGTAATATCAATAATGATGAGGATATTGAAGAATCAATAAAGTTAAATTCGGGTGGGTTGGGCTTGGTGCGTACGGAAACACTTGTAATGAAATATAGCAAACTGCCTTCTGTTGAAGAGCAATTTAAGAATTACATTGATATTGCAGAAAAATTATATCCAAAACAAGTAATTTTCCGTGCTTTCGACCTTGGAAGCGATAAATATCTTGATGATATATTAACAAAAGAAGAAAATCCTGCTTTGGGTTTGCGTGGAATTAGATATTTGCTTAAAAATAAAGAATTGTTTGCAAACCAGTTGAAAGCAATTTTAATGGCTTCCAAATTGAAAAATGTCAAATTAATGCTCCCAATGATATCCTCCATTTGCGAAGTAAGGAAAACCAAAGAATTAATTAATTTGGTAAAAGCAGAATTAATTAGTAAAGGTATTGAATTTGATGATAAATTACCTATTGGTATAATGATTGAAACACCTGCGGCGGCAATTATTGCAGATGAATTTGCGCAAATAGTTGATTTTTTCAGTATTGGCACTAATGATTTAGTACAATATGTTTTAGCGGCAGACCGAACAAATGAGCAACTCTCCGAATATTTCAATCAAGTGCATATCAGTATATTGAGGATTATTCAACAAGTAGCAAATGCTGGGAAAAAGCACAATATTCCGGTAGCAATTTGTGGTGAACTTGCTCGATATAGCAAAATGACAGAAATTTTTATTGGTCTTGGAATTAACGAATTAAGTGTTGCTCCATCTTCTTATCTTGAAATTAAACAAAAGATATTATCAATTAATTATCAAGATGCCGTTCGATACACAAATTCAATTATTAACAATGAAGAAAATTATGATTTTATAAAATATTAGATTTGAATGATGAATGCAGAAGAAAGGATAAAAGAACTCAGAAGCTTGATAGAAAAATATGATTATGAATATTATGTTAATCATAATTCCATTATTAGCGATTTTGAATACGATAAATTATATAAAGAATTAACACGATTGGAACAGGAAAATCCCGATTTATTCGTTGCGGGTTCCCCAACTCAAAATGTTCCAAGCGATAAGGTGAATACTTTCAAAAAAATAACGCATAAGCAAAGAATGCTTTCATTACCTAATACCTATACATTTCAAGAGATTATTGACTTTGACCGAAGAAACCGGGAGCAGTTGGGAGTGGAAAGTATAGAATATTTTGTGGAATTAAAATTAGATGGAGTCTCGTTAAGCTGTGTTTATGAAAATGGCAAATTAAAATATGCAGTAACTCGTGGAGATGGCGAAGTAGGAGATGAAGTGACATTGAATGCCTTACAAATCAAAAATATTCCAAAAGAACTCAATAGTTTTAATGGATATAATTTAAGTAATATTGAAGTTCGGGGTGAAGTACTTATATTCAAACATACATTTGCTGAAATAAATAATCGCCAAATTGCAAATAATCAAAAGACTTACGCAAATCCTCGTAATCTTGCTTCAGGAACATTAAAACTATTAGATCCCAGTGAAGTTGCACAAAGAGAATTGCATTTTTTAGCATACTATTTATTTTCAGAAAATCAGCAACTATCTTTATTATCGCAAAATACTGAATTTTTAAAACAATTAGGCTTTGATATCATCAATTCCAACTTAACTACAAGTAATTTAAACGAATTGAAAGAATTTATAGAAGTATGGGAGCAAAAAAGAGATGAATTGCCGTTTTACATCGATGGATTAGTGATAAAAGTAAATTCAATAAATTATCAAAAAGAGTTAGGCACAGTAAGCCGCTTTCCAAAATGGGCAATAGCATACAAATATACAGCCGAGCAAGTTGAAACAAAGTTACTTGACATTACCTATCAAGTTGGCAGGACAGGCATTGTGTCTCCTGTGGCAGAGTTAGAACCCGTGCATCTGGCACAAACAATGGTAAAAAGAGCAACTCTGCACAATGAGGACTACATAAAGGAAATCGATTTGCGTGTTGGAGATTATGTTTATGTGGAAAAAGGAGGGGAGATAATTCCAAAAGTTGTTGGAGTAAATTTTGCCAAAAGAGATGCCAAAGCAAAAGTTTTTGAATTTCCTAAAAAATGTCCTTGCCATTTACAAACAAATTTAGTGAAATTCGAAGATGAAGCAGGATACTATTGCATTGACCCTAATTGTCCTTGGCAAGTCAGAAAGAAAATCGAGCATTTTGCTTCACGCAATGCAATGAATATTGAATTTCTTGGTGAAAAAACGATTGATGAATTTGTATCTCGTGGTTTTATGAATAAATTATCAGATATATATTTTTTGGAAAATTACAGAGATGAAATTAGAAAATTAGATGGCTGGGGCGAGAAAAGTATCAATAATTTATTTGAGGCAATAGAAAAATCCATAGAAAAACCTTTCGAGAATGTGCTATTTGGTTTGGGCATTCGCTATGTTGGTGAATTTGTTGCCGACATTATAGCAAAGGAAATACGGAGTATCGATAAGTTAATAGAAATGAGTGAAGAAGAATTAATATCTATTAATCAAATCGGAACTAAAATCGCAAAATCAATAAAACTATTCCTATCGCAAAAAGATAATCTTGACTTAATAAACATATTACGCAAAGTTGGGTTGAAATTTGAATCTGAAGGAATTAGTAAAGTAATCGAAAATAGGTTTGATAATCAATCTTTTTTATTCACAGGGGAATTGGAAAAATATACTCGAAATGAAGCCGAGCAAATAGTAGTTAGTTTGGGCGGTAGAATTGT
>DYLM01000001.1:0-48925 GCA_020722095.1 Chloroherpeton thalassium | reverse complement strand
AAACTTTACAAACTTTATAAACTTTATGAACTCTAACTTAAATAAAATTAAACGAAAATTAATAGAATTACAATCTCAAACAGACACAATTGAGTATTTTATTCCCGATTATTGGATTGAACAGAACTTTGCAAAAGGAGAGTTGATTCCTGTAAATGCAGCTCAATTTTTCTACAATAAAATTATTGAAATAGAATTTTTAAGTAAATCTGCCAAGAGAAATAAGAGAACACGCATTTATAATTCATTCACAAGGCTCAACACACATATTGAGCAAAATCAATCGCAAACTAAATTTTACCAACCACTTACATTTTCGGAAAATGGTACTTTTTTGAAAACAATAGCCTTGCTTCCTTATTTGGTGTCGTTAGGAATAACACATTTATATTTATTGCCTATTACAGAAATTGGGAGTATTGGACAAAAAGGAAATTTAGGTTCTCCTTATTCCATTAAAAATCATTATGAATTAGATCCAAATTTAAAAGATTCATTATTGAATTTTGAAGATGATACAGAATTTGCTGCATTGGTGGAGGCTTGTCATCTTCTTGGAATTAAAGTGATAGCAGAAATGGTGTTTAGGACTTCAAGTAAAGATAATACTTTAATTCCAAAACATCCCGATTGGTTTTATTGGATAAAAGAAAGTGCAAAACAAAATTTTACTTTGCCACAATTCACCGAAAATGAACTCCACGAAATTAAACAAAAAGTTGAAAACAAAGACTTTACAGATTTAATTACACCAAGTAAAGAATATATTTCGCAATTTTCCGAAACTCCAACTGAAATATTTATTGAAAATGGTGAGTATATTGGCATAAATTCCAATGGTGAGAGAGGTGTGATTCCTGGCGCATTTGCCGACTGGCCCCCCGATGACACTCAACCGACTTGGGATGATGTTACTTATTTGAAACTTCATAACCATCATAATTATAACTATATTGCTTATAATACAGTTAGAATGTACGAGCAGGAATTAATTAATGGAAAATTTGATAATAAGGAATTGAGTGAATATTTAACTGGAATTATTCCATATTTTATTGATAAATTTGATATTGACGGTATAATGTTAGATATGGGTCATTCTTTGCCCACTAAATTACTTGAAAATATCATTCATCAAGCCAAAAAGAAAAAAGAGGACTTTATATTTTATGAAGAAAATTTTGTTATAAACGATAATTCAATTGAAAAAGGCTTTGAAGTAGTTGCTGGATATTTGCCATTTGATTTGTATAACTTACAGAAAGCAAAAGATTTAGTGAATTATTTAATCAATCAAAAAATGCAGATAAAATACTTTGGCACACCAGAAACTCACAATACGCCACGAGCATTCCAAAGATTTAAGAATGCAAATTATTCCAAAATGAGTTACTTGCTTTGCAATTTATTGCCAAATTCAATTCCATTTATACTGAATGGATTTGAGTTGCTCGAATCCACTCCTATCAATACTGGTTTAGACTTTACTGATGAATTGAAATATGGTTTCTCTTCTGATAATTTACCATTGTTTTCAACATCTCAATTAAATTGGAAAAATCCGAATACCATTATTAATTTTATTCAAGAAATTAATAAGATTATTGATAGTTATTCAAAAATTACATTCAATAAGGTGATTGAAAATGATGATTGCTTGATTATAGAAATTTCACTTGACGATAAAGATTATTTTTTTATTTCCAACTATCAAGAAAAACTTGTTCAAATATCAAATGAAAAAATTCCATTTGACAATGAAAAATTCCTTTACTCAATCGATACATCTATCGAGCAAAGGACTTTAAAATTTAATAATCAATTTAGTACAATGTTGATTGCAAAAGCCAATTAAGCAGATTCAATCACATCAAATTTTGTATAATCTCTTAATGCTTCTGGTATGATTACGCTACCATCTTCTTGCACATAATTTTCTAAAATAGCAGCGTAAAGTCGCGATGTTGCAAGTCCCGAACCATTTAGAGTATGCACAAATTCAGGTTTTGAATTAGGAGTTCGTCTAAATCTAATATTTGCTCGTCTTGCTTGGAAATCTTCAAAATTGGAGCAACTTGATACTTCCAACCATTTTTCCTCGCCTTCTGCCCATAATTCTAAATCATAAGTTTGGGCACTCGAGAAAGAAGTATCGCCAGAACATAATAAAAGCACACGATACGGAATTTCTAATGCCTTCAAAATATCTTCGGCTTCACCAGTAAGAATTTCCAATTGCTGATATGAATTTTCGGGTAAAGAGAAATTTACCATTTCCACTTTATTGAATTGATGTACTCTTAAAAAGCCATGAACTTCCTTGCCATAACTACCTGACTCACGGCGGAAGCAAGGAGAATAACCACAAATTTTCTTGGTTAAATCTTCAACTTTTAATATGTCATCGCGATGGTAATTTGTAAGTGGAACTTCGGCAGTTGGAATTAAATATAAATTATCTTCACCAACAAAATACATATCTTCTGCCATCTTTGGCAATTGCCCAGTGCCATACATACTTGCTGCATTCACAACAAAAGGCGACCAAATTTCTGTATAATTATGATGATTTGTGTGATAATCTATCATAAATCTAATTATTGCTCTTTCTAATGCCGCCCCTTTGCCGATGTAAAATGAAAAGCCCGAACCAGTTACTTTTGCTCCACGTTCAAAATCAATTATCCCAAGTTTTTTGGCTATCTCAATATGGTTTGCTTTGAGTTTCTGACCTTTCTTTTCGCCCCAAGTACGAACAACTTTGTTATCGTCAGATGATTTGCCGATTGGCACTGCTTTGCCTAACATATTTGGAATACGAGCAACAATATCAGTTATCTCGCCTTCTACTTCTTTCAACTTATCGTCAAGTTCTTTTATATTATCCGAAACACTTTTCATTTGTGAAATAATATCATCTGCATTTTTGCCTTCTTTTTTTAGGTTTGCAATTTCTTTGGTGGCATTATTTCTCTCATTCTTCAAATTTTCAACTGTTTGAATAATATTTCGGCGGCTTTCTTCTAATTCCGAGAAGCGACCTAAATCTGTTTTTTCGTTTTTATTTTGAATATTCTCTTTAACTAATTCAAAATTATCGCGTATGAATTTTAAATCTAACATATTTTTTTATTTTATTTTATGATAATCAATTTAAATTATTTTTTATGATAAAATTCTGTGATTTTTTCAACCACAAATCTTATTTGTTCTTCAGTTAATTCTGGATAAACTGGCAATGAAATCACTCTTTCAGCAAGTTTATTAGCAATAGGAAAAGCATCATCATTGCAATTTAAATATCCAAAACACTCTTGACGATGAAAAGGAATTGGGTAATAAATATCCGAGCCAATTTCATTTTGCGTTAAATAATCCTTTAAACTATCTCTATCCGCTGTTTGAATTGTGTATTGATGATAAATATGATAATTTTTGAGATTATCATTTTGGTAAATTGCTTTTGGGATAATTATAGGTGAATTTTCCTCACCAATCAAACCATTTTGGGCAAATAATGAATTATATAATTCTGCATTATTTTGTCTTGCTTTGTGCCAACTATCCAAATAAGGTAATTTCACATTTAGCACTGCCGCTTGAATTGCATCTAATCTGAAATTTCCCCCAATAAATTTATGATAATATTTTGGATTCATTCCATGATTGCGCATTTGCTTTAATTTTGTAGCATATTCATCATTATTTGTAATGATTAATCCACCATCACCGAATGCACCAAGATTTTTTGATGGATAGAATGAAAAACATCCCAAATCTCCAATTGAACCAACAAATTTTCCATCTTTGTATTGAGTGCCAAGCGATTGAGCCGCATCTTCTATAACAAAAAGATTATGTTCCTTTGCAATTTGCATAATTTCATCTATTGCAGCAGATTGTCCGTAAAGATGAACAGGAATGATTGCTTTAGTTTTATCAGTAATTTTTGCTTCGATTTGCTTTGGGTCAATATTATAAGTATCAAACTCTGAATCAACAAAAATTGGTGTTGCCCCTAATCGAGCCACACTTCCCGCTGTTGCAAAAAATGAGAAAGTCGGCATTATTACTTCATCACCGGCCTTTATGCCAAGCAACATCAAGGACATTAGCAGCGCATCACTTCCACTTGATACTGTAATTGCATTTTTAACATCAAGATAATTTGCAAGAGCGATTTCTAAATTTTCAACATCTTTCCCCAGAATACACATTTGAGTGCGAGCCACTCTCAATAATTCAGGTTCAATTTGATGAGAAATGGAATTATATTGGGCTACTAAATCTAATAATGGAACTTTCATAAAATTGTAATTTGTAAAAATGCAAATTAAGAAATATTAGACTTCTATTTCTAATTTTCTAATCAGAATGTATTCACAATATTGAATAATTGGTTAATTGCTGCCTGTAAAAAATAAAATTCAGAATAATTATTTTCGTCATAACTAAAAATAATTTTCAACAAAATAAGGGTAATATGATTGTAAATTTAGTATTAGACGGCAATATGCACATCACTGCTACCGAAAGCAATGGGCATAAAACATATTTTGACACAGTTCCTGAAGTCGGTGGTGAGAACACAGCCGCTGCTCCAATGGTTGTCATGCTTCAAGCAATGGCTGGCTGCTCGATGATGGATGTAGCTGCAATTTTGAGAAAAAAGAGAAAAACAATAACTGAATTAAAAATGGAAGTTGAAGGACTTCGTGCCGATAAGCATCCAAAAGTTTATACCAAAGTTCATTTGAAATATACTTTAGTAAGCCCAGATGCTGAACAAAAAGATTTGGACCGTTCAATAGAATTAAGTCAAAATACATATTGCGGTGCTTCTGCAATGTTCAAGCAATCAGGTTGCGAAGTAACTTATGAAGGTATTTTGATTAATCAATAGAAATAAATGTGCAATCAGACTAAATGTCTGAGTATATTTTTGTTAAAATGACAGTAAACCTAATAAAATAAGGCTGTCTCATAAGTCCATAATATTTCAAAATTATCATTCCCGTGCAAACGGGGATCCACAGCCAGAGCGGATTTATGGATTCCCACTTTCGTGGGAATGACAGCAAAGCTTACTTATGAGACAGCCTCAATTTTCGTTATATTTCCACTTTCCACTTTATAAACATTACAAGCTTTACGAACAGAATAGTTTAGCTCCAATAACTTGATAAAATCTCATTGAAACTGAAAAAACCTTGTTTGCGGTTTATCCATTTTGCCGCTTCTAAAGCTCCCAGCGCCAAGCCACTTCTGTTTTTAGCAATATGTTTAAGTTCAATTGTATCATAAGGTGATTCAATTTTAACGGTATGTTCACCAAAAACATCTCCCAATCTAAGTGAAGTAATTGGAATTTTCTTGGAATCGTTTAAACACTCATCAGGATTTGTTGAATATCCGTCATAAGTGAAAAGTTCATTTAGAAAATACTTTGCAAGTGAAATGGAAGTCCCGCTTGGAGCATCTTTCTTTCTTTTGTGGTGTGTTTCGATAATTCCTACATCAAATTCTTCTAATTTTTTCATTAAAATTGCAGACCTTTGTACTATTCTAAAGAAGTATTGCATTCCCATCGAAAAATTGCTACCCCAAACCACCCCAATATTGGATTTATCGGCTATAGAACGAATTTCGTCCATTTTGTCATACCAACCAGTTGTGCCAATTACAATATTCTTTCGTTTGGAAGCTAAGAAATTGATATTCTCCATAAGTGAATCTGGGGTGGAGAAATTGATGGCAACATCGAAATTTAGATTTGGGTCGCTCTGAAGTGGTTTGTCAATGTCGTAAATAGCTGTGATAGGGAAGCCCTTCCTATTGGCAATCTCTTCTACAACTTTACCCATTGCACCATAACCAACTATGGCAATTTTTGGTAAATTTTTTGTCATTTAAAATCCTTATTTTATTCAAAATTAATAAAAAATAACAAAAAATTACTAAAAAAACTAAATAAAATATTAAAAGTGACGTTAATTATAAAAAAGATACTTATAAATCCAAAATTATTATTAATTTTGTATTGTAAATAGAGAGGGAGTTATGGCAATTGATGCAATTAAAACAGGAAGTAATTACGAGCAAGAAAGGATTCTACAAACAACTGCTGAAGTTCAGGAGAACAAAGAGGGTAGCAACCCACAGCAGAAATTACAAACAGAAATGCTTCGTCAATCAATGAGAGGCGATGTTATTGGTACTGACAACAATTTGCAAAAGCAATTATTGCAAATGATGTCGGCAGCTGCTCCAGTACAGCAGATTCAAGCAACAGCACAAAATCAAATAGCCAAAGGATATTTGGATATTCGAATTTAGTTTAATCTGTTAAGATTAAATTTAATTTGCTTTGATTTTGCGAAAAATTAAAGGATTTCTAATTCAAACAGAACATCGTTTTTGTTTGTCGGTGATCCTTGTTTTGCTTTTACGGAAATTATCTTACCTTTAAAGTTAGATTTTATTGAATTTTCCATTTTCATTGCTTCAACAATAATTAGTGTCTCATTTTTCTCAACTAAATCACCTTCGGTTTTAAGAATTTTCACAACTAAGCCGGGCATTGGTGCTTTAATCTGAACTATTCCGCTATTTGCAGATCCACCGATATTCATACCTAATTTATTAATCATTTCCTTAGTTTTGTTCATCAATTCCACTTCGGTCTCGATATTATCAACATAAACTTTCAGATTATTGTTTTCAGTAGGCTGAAATCCTACTTTCATTATTTTTGCATTTGATGCAAATGAGAAATAATCCTTGGAAAGTGATTTAATTAATTCAACTTGATATGGCTTTGAATTAACAAAAATAGTTTTACCATCAGGCGATCTTTCAATTGAAAATGATTTATCATTTATTTTTATTTTACAATTTTCCATATTTTTTGTTCCTAATTAAATTAATTTTCGGGTTAATAATTGTGTTTGTTTCCAATTGCTTTTTGTTGAAGTATTTTTTATTGGTATGTTAAATTTGTGCTTGATCTCACTTTGATAATAAGCAATTATCGCAGCTAAATGTTCCAAATCACTTTCAGTCAATTTTTTGATTTCATCAATACTAAAATCATTTGTAATAAAGTTAGTGTTATATGAACCTTCTACAAACTTTGGATTACTTAAAACTGCTAAATGGAATGGAATATTTGACTTTATACCAAACAAAGTGAAATTCTTTAACGCTCTTTTCATTTTTTCAATTGTTTCTTTTCTATCTTTTCCATAAGCTATTAATTTTGCTAACATTGGATCGAAAAACATCGAGACCTCGCTACCTTGAGTAACTCCACTATCAAGGCGAATTCCTATTCCATCAGGTTCGTTCAAATATGTGATTGTACCAATATCTGGCATAAAATCATTGAAAACATCTTCGGCATTAATTCTACATTCTATTGCGTGCCCATTAATTTTGATTGAATCTTGGTTGAAGGATAATTTATGTCCCGATGCTACCATAATTTGCTCTTTTACTAAATCAATATTCGTAACAAGCTCTGTAACGGGATGCTCCACTTGTAATCGTGTATTCATTTCCAGAAAGTAGAAGTTATTTTGATTATCAAACAGAAATTCAATTGTACCAGCATTCACATAATTTACAGCCTTGGCTGCATTCACGGCTACTTCACCCATTTTACTTCTAATTTCGGGGGTTAGAACTGTTGAAGGACTTTCCTCAATCAATTTTTGATGCCGTCTTTGAATAGAACAATCGCGTTCGCCTAAATAAGCATAATTTCCAAACTCATCACCAATTATCTGAATTTCAATATGTTTTGCATTCTCAATTAATTTTTCGATATAAATTGAACCATCTTTAAAGGAATTTATTGCTTCTCTTTGGGCAGATTCAAAATTTTCAACAAATTCACCTTCATTTCGCACAATACGCATTCCCTTGCCACCACCACCAGCAGCAGCTTTAAGCAAAACGGGGTATCCAATCGATTGCACAAAGTTCATAGCTTCTTCAATGTCTGTAATTGGAGATAAAGTCCCAGGGACAATTGGCACATTTGCTTTATGCATTAATTGACGGGCTTGTGTTTTGCTTCCCATTGCATCAATAGAATCTGCTTTCGGACCAATGAATTTTATATTATTTTCCTCGCACTTTCGGGCAAAATCAGAATTTTCAGATAAAAATCCATAACCTGGATGTATTGCATCGCAATTTATTTCCTTTGCTTTTTTGATTATTTGTTCTGCATCTAAATAAGCTGCTTTCGGGGTTTCGCCGTAGATTTGCATTAAATAATCAGCAAATTGCAAGTAATATGATTTCTTGTCGGCTTCGTGAAAAACTGCAACGGTTTCGATATTTAACTCTTTTGCAGCACGCATCACTCGAATTGCAATTTCCCCACGATTAGCAATAAGTATTCTTTTAAACATATTTTTCATATTTGTTATTAAAAAAAAAGTAATTTAAATAATTTTTTATTAATTTGTTTTTTTTAAAATTAATTTTTCTAAAAAAAGTATTCTTATGAGTGAAAATAAACACATTATTGACAAAAAAATTGACAAATTAAATGTTCTCAAAACTCAAGCTAAACTTGGCGGAGGAGAAAAAAGAATTGCTTCCCAGCATAAAAAAAACAAATTAACTGCACGCGAACGAGTAGATTATTTATTAGATAATAATTCATTTAACGAAATTGATGCTCTTGCTCATCATCATTCTAATTCCTTTGGCTTGGATAAGGAAGTATTTCTTGGCGATGGAGTTGTAACAGGTTTTGGTGAAATTGATGGTAGGAAAGTAATGTTGTTCTCACAAGATTTTACTGTTCTCGGTGGTAGTTTGGCAGAACAGCACGGGCGGAAAATCTGCAAGATAATGGATATTGCAATGAAAATTGGAACGCCAGTAATTGGACTAAATGATTCTGGTGGTGCTCGTGTGCAGGAGGGCGTTAGCTCTTTGGGCGCTTACGCTGATATTTTCCTGCGAAATACACTTGCTTCTGGAGTTGTGCCACAGATTTCTGTGATTATGGGACCTTCTGCTGGTGGTGCTGTATATTCTCCAGCAATTACTGATTTCATTATAATGGTAAAACATTCTTCTTATATGTTTGTTACTGGTCCGAAAGTAGTAAAGACGGTTACTCACGAGACTCTCACAAGCGAGGAATTGGGCGGAGCAGAAGTACATTCATCTAAAAGTGGTGTAGCTCACTTTGTTGCCGAAAATGATATTGATGCAATGAATATTGTAAAGAAATTGCTTTCATTTATTCCACAAAATAATGCCGAAGAAGTGCCAATTATTCCTACTGATGACCCATCAGATAGAATTGATGAGGCTTTGAATTACATCGTTCCAGCTAATCCAAATCAACCTTATGATATTCGGGATATTATTCATTCATTAGCAGACAATAGCGACTTCCTTGAAGTTCATAAAGATTTTGCAGAAAATATAGTAGTTGGTTTTATTCGTTTAGCAGGACGTTCCATTGGAGTGATTGCTAATCAACCAGCAGTTTTGGCTGGAGTTTTGGATATTAATGCTTCCAAAAAAGCCGCTCGCTTTGTTCGTTTTTGCGATGCTTTTAATATTCCTTTGCTTGTTTTGGAAGATGTCCCGGGATTTTTACCTGGCTCTGACCAAGAATGGAATGGTATTATTGCAAATGGAGCTAAACTTCTTTACGCATTTGCCGAAGCTACCGTTCCAAAGATTACGGTAATTACACGTAAAGCTTATGGCGGAGCTTATGATGTGATGAATAGCAAGCATATTCGTGGCGACTTGAATTATGCTTGGCCTACCGCCGAAATTGCTGTGATGGGGGCGAAAGGTGCTGTTGAGATTATTTTCAAAAAAGATATTGACGATTCCGCAAATCCCGAAGAAAAGGAACAAGAATTGATTAATGAATATAATGAAAGATTTGGCAATCCATATATTGCTGCATCTTATGGATTTATTGACGATGTGATAATTCCGCAAGATACAAGAAGAATATTGGTAAATGCTTATGAATTATTGCAAAATAAAGTAGATAAAAATCCATATAAAAAGCACGGAAATATACCATTATAATTTGAAAATTTGAAAATGTTATAAAGGTTTTTGGTTTTGGGTGTTAGGTATTAGAATTAATTAAATAACATCGAAAAACCTTATCCTAATTATTTACATTAGTAGAAATAATTCCCATTGATACACACCAAACCTTATAACCTTATTAAATTATTGAAAATAGGAAATAAGGTTATAATATTTGGTTTGGTTCATTTTTCTCTACTAAAGTTGTTAGGATAAATAAGGTTTGAAAAAATTTTTAATTTTATATTTTTCCAAATAATCGACTTATAAGACAGCCTCGTCTTAGGTAAAACGGAAGGTGTTTAAATAAAAAAAAGATGGATCCCGTTTTTGTAAATGGACTCCATCTTTAGTATAATTTTATAAATTTATTCTTTTTCTGTTGCAGTTCCTACTTTTCTGGTTTTAAGTTCATTATCAAGGAGGAATAAACTTGATTTGCTATCGCCTGCTAATCTTAATCTATCAAGTATTTCACCTGTAGTTTTCTCTTCTTCAACTTGCTCGTCAATAAACCAATTTAAGAATGACATTGTTGCGTAATCTTTTTCGGTATGAGCAATATCTGCAATATCATTAATCCAAGCAGTTATTTTTTGCTCGTGTTCCAAAGCATCAGCAAATGGTTGAATGTAGCCCGTCCATTCCGCTGGAGTTGCAGAGATAGCTCCTAAAGTTACTTTGCCACCGCGGTCTAAAACATAGTCGAAAAATTTCAAAGCGTGAATCATTTCTTCTTCTGCTTGGACTCTCATCCAATTTGCAAAACCATTTAAATTGATTGATGCATAATATGCGGCCATTGATAAATATAAGTTTGAAGAATACATTTCACGAACGATTTGCTCGTTAATTGCTGTTTGCAAAGATTCTTTAATCATAATAATTTCCTAATTAAGTTAATAAATTTATAGTTTAAAACGAATAATCAGTTAGAATATTTCTAAATTTAAAAAAATTTAATTTAAAAATAAATATTCTTCAATTAATTCGCATAGAATATGACCTACCATAATGTGAGTTTCTTGAATTCGTGCGGTAACATCGCTTGGAGCAATAAAATTAATATCGCACATTGAAGATAACTCTCCGCCATTGCCCCCCAAAAAGCCAACTACAAGCATATTCTTTTTGCGAGCTTGCTTAACAGCTTCAATGATATTTGTGGAGTTCCCACTTGTGGAAATTGCGAACAAGGCATCGTTTGGATTGCCAAGAGCTTCCACTTGACGGGCGAATATTTGATTAAAACCAAAATCATTTCCGCAAGCAGTTAAAATGGAAGAATCAGTAGTAAGAGCGATTGCTGGTATTGCAGGACGAGGAAAAGAACTACGAAATCTGACAACTAATTCTGCAGCTAAATGCTGACTATCAGCAGCGCTTCCACCATTACCACAAAAAAGAATTTTGCCACCTTTTTCGATAACTTTTTTCAATTTTAGGGCAATTTCATTTATTAATTCGATAGTTTCTTTTTTGAACAGAGTTTGTTTAGTAAAAATGCTATCTTCTATTGATGTTGTAATTTTTTCGAAATAATTCATTTTTTATTTTTTTACAAAATTAACAATTATTAAGAATAAATTTATAATCACAAGAAAATTTATGGTCTTAATTGATTATTATATTAATTATCTTTTTAAGAAATTAAAGTCGTGCCAGAATGTTGGATAGGATTTTGCAACAGAATCAAAGCCAATTAACTGAATATCATTTTTGTTGTTGATGGATAATAATGCTGCCATCATTGCAATTCTATGGTCGTTCTGTGCATTTATCAAATCAATATTAGTTTCCCCGCCATATATTTTTAAAGCAGAATCATAATACTCAACTTTAATTCCAGAATTTTGAAGAATATTTATAATAGTCTCTACTCTATTAGTTTCTTTATTTTTTAGTCTATCAATATTATTGATACGGGATAAACCCTTGCAGTTAGCCGCCAGAACTGACAACCCAGGAACCAAATCAGGATAATCTGTTGCATCAAATTCGAAATTCTTTAATTCATTTTGTTCTACTAATATTGAATTGCCTTGCTCAATTACTTTGGCGCCAATTTCAGTTAATAAGTCAAGAATAACTTTATCGCCTTGGGGAGAATTGCTGGAAATATTATTTATTTGAACTTGTCCACCAATTGCTCCAGCAATCAGCATTGTAGCAGCATTAGTCCAGTCATTTTCTACATAGAACTCTCCCCCAAAATATGCAGATGGATAGCAAGTAAAATGGTTTTCTCCATCAAATTCAACTTTTCCACCAAATAATTTTGAATAATGCAAAGTAATATCAAGAAAGGGTTTGCTTACAATATTGGAAATTGTAATAGATGATGCTGAATTTAAATAGGGTAATGCTATCAATAACCCTGATAAAAATTGAGATGAATCAAGGTTGGAAAATTTTATGTTTCCTGGCTTTATACTGCCGGTAATGTTTATTGGTGGATAATTATTATTTGTTTCAACACTTGCTCCAAGCGATGTTAAAGTTTCTTGTATTCCATCATTTTTTCTTTTTAGCAAAGTATTTTTTGCGTTTATTGTGAAATTATAAGGAAACAAGGCAAGAATAGGCGAGAACATTCTAATACATAAACCTGATTCGCCGCAATTAAGTACAGTGTCTCTTTTTGGAGAATGTGGAATAATTTGAATTGAATTGTTGCCCAATTCTATTATTTCATTTCCAATATCTTCAATGAGTTTTAATGAGGCATAAGCATCTTCGGAAATACAAACATTATGTATCGTGGTTGGATTTTTAGATAAAATAGCAAAAGCAAGCAATCTTTGAAAAATACTTTTTGAGGGTTTTGCGTCTATTTTACCGAAAATTTTGCAATTTTGTAAAATCATTTTTGTGATAAATTTATTTCACAAAAATATAAATAAATTATTAGAATATAATATTTTAAAATATAAAATAATCAAAATTATGTTTAAAAACATTTTAGTTATTGTTGCTAATGGAACAGAGGAAATCGAAACAGTGGTTTTTGTTGATTTGCTTCGCCGTGCTGGTGCAAATGTAACTTTGGCGGGCGAGAATGATATTATCCATTGTTCCAGGAATATAAAAATTCTTCCAGATGTGCCTTTGCATAAAATCAAAGATAATCAATTATTTGACTTGGTATATCTTCCTGGCGGTGCAAAAGGAGTGCAGAATATTATGGAATTATCGCAGGTAAAAACAATTTTGGAAAATCATTTAGAAAATCAAAAATTAGTTGCTACAATTTGTGCTGCTCCAAGCATTTTATCTTATTTTCAACTGCTAAAACCAGGACAAAAAATTACTTCACATCCATCTGTTCGCGAGGATTTAATGAATTATAATTATTCCGAAGAAATTATTGTTGAAGAGAATAATATAATTTCGAGTAGGGGAGCAGGAACTGTTTTTCAATTATCATTTTATATAATTGAAAAATTGTTTGGAAATGAAACATTAGAAAATGTTAAACGAGCCATAGTTTGGTCGGAATAAAATGAAAAAAATTACCAAAAAATTCATAGTAGAAGGGTTTGTGCAGGGTGTTGGATACCGCTACTTTGCTCATCGCAAGGCAATTGAGCATAGCATTTATGGTTATGCCAAAAATTTGATGAATGGAAATGTAGAGATTATTGCACACGGATACGAAGAAAATATCGAGCTTTTCAAAAAGCAATTAGAAATTGGTCCACAGCGGGCTAATGTAAAAAGAGTGAGTGAAATTCAAGATGATTTTTCCAATTTTTCAACTGACTTATATGAATTTGTAATTTATTAAATAATTTTTTTTGCATAAATTTGCCATAAATTAAATTGAAAAAAGTTCCAAAAAATATCCTTTACCTACTTATATTACTTTCCAGTTTTTCTGCAAATTTATTAAGTAAATCTTTGGAAGTAGTTAATTCCGATGCTCCTTTTGTTTCCGAACAAGACTGGGAAAAATACTACAATTCCGTAAATACACAAAAGTATAATTTAATCCCAAATAGGAATTTTTTCAAACCAAAAGTTGCCTTAGTTCTTAGCGGCGGTGGTGCTCGTGGTATTGCTCACATTGGAGTAATAAAACAACTCGAAAAGTCAAATATCAAAATTGATTATATTGTTGGAACAAGTATTGGTGCTATTATCGGTGGTCTTTATTCTGCGGGCTACACAACTGACGAACTCGAGAAAATCTTTATGGACAAAGATTGGACCGAGATATTTTCGCTTATCGAAAACACCGATAGGCGCGAATACATCTATGATAACAAGGCATTTCTGGATAGAAGTTTGATAAAGTTAAATTTTCAGAATTTCGAAGTTGTATTTCCTCAAGGCCTATCGTTTGCAAATAAATTCAATCAACTATTGAGCGATTTGTTTTATAATGCCCGAAGTGTATCGCTCGAAGATTATGATGATTTGCAAATTCCGTTTCGACCAGTAGCAACAGATATTGTTTCGGGCAATACGGTGGTTCTTAAAAATGGGAGTTTGCCAATGTCGGTGCGTGCGAGTTCAACCATTCCACTACGGCATTCGCCTGTTCCTTATCAAAATATGCTGCTTGTAGATGGCGGACTAATGTCAAATATTCCAGTAAGTATTGCTAACAGTGAATTCAATCCCGATATAACTATTGCTGTTGATGTTACTTCACCACTTTTTGAGCAAAAGGATCTCAACAAACCTTGGAATGTTGCCGATCAAATTGTTTCGATTGAAATGCAAAAGTTTACAGAAATTGAACGAAATAAAGCGAACTTTCTAATCACTCCAGACTTGGGAAATTATTCAAATACTGATTTTAAAAATACAGATTCATTGATTTATAAAGGTGAGATAACTGCAACAGATGTGGCTAACAATATCAAATTACAAATTGAGAACTTAACAAATGAGAAGTTCAATGATTTCAATAATGATAATCCAGCAATAAATAATGAGTATTCATCTATTAAATTTAAAAATATCAAGCCAATTGATAGTGCAAATATTATAAAATTGTTTAATAGTAAGAATTTAATTGTGTTAGATGATATTTATCATTATTTCAATTCAAATGCTAACTCTTATTGCAAATTGTGGGTTGAAACAAATCAAAGTGAAATAATTATCAATGCTAATGAGCAAACTCAATTAACCAAAATTGTGATTAACCATCAAATCACTCCTAATTTGGAAGAAATTTTATCTGAAATTAATCAAAAGTTTTTTGCTGAACAATTTGACTATAATTTAATGCAAAAAGTAAAAACTGCATTTATTGAAAAGGCAAAAGAAAAAAATTATTCTTTCTTAAACATAAAGAAAATAATATGCGACAGAGAAAATAAAATATTTGAATTGATTGTTGATGAAGGCATTGTTGATTCCGTGATTATTAAAGGAAATAAAACAGTTGATGATTACTTAATAAAAAGGGAATTGGTATTCAAACAGGGCGATATTTTGTCATTTCAGATGTTGCAACAAAGTAGAGCAAATTTGCTTTCTACTAATTATTTTTCTTTTATTGATGTTTATCCAACTAAAAATGCAAGCGGGAAAATCAATGTAATTGTTCAATTAACAGAATCAGGTAATCAAACTCTCCAGCTTGGCATTCGTGCTGATAATGAAAGATATTTGCAAGCAAGTGTTGATTTTATTCATCAGAACTTTTTAAATTTGGGTTCGCAAGTTGCATTTTCATTCTTTGGTGGAGAATTAAATCAATATTTTTCAATCTCTGGACTTAACCCAAAAATACTAACTACTACTTTAACAAGCAGGTCGATGGCTTATTATTATCGTAATAGAATTAAACTTTACGATAATACCAAAGATTACAGTGATAAAGAATTATTATATCAATTAAAATCAGAGTTATTAATTGAAAAAATGGGATTGAATTTATCTTTTGGTTCGCAAATCGAGAAAAAAGGGAAATTTACATTTGATTTAAAATACGAAAGACAAAGATCATTTAATATTGGAGAGACTCCATCAAAGTTTCAAAATTTAGCAACATTTAAGATAAATTTTCAGTATGATTCCCGCGATTTCACTTTCTATCCAACAAATGGAATGCAATTAGAGTCATATTTAGAAACAAACATTGCTCCATTTAGCGACTTTATTTCATATTCGAAATTATTCTTTTCTTTCTCTTCATTTTATAGCTTCGATTCGCGGAACACTATAAATTTTGGGTCAATTATTGGAGCAGGAGACGAGACAATGCCAATAACCGAAATGTTCTCGCTGGGCGGAGAGGGAAATTTCTGGGGTTTGCTCGAAAATCAGTATTTAGGTAGGCAAATAATAAACTTATTTGTTAATTATCGGTATAGAATTCCAATAAAGTCAATACTTGATATGTACGTTAGCATTCATTATAATACAGGAAGAGTTTGGCAAAGAACAGACAAAATACAATTTGTAAGTTTTTTGCATAGTCTTGGAATTTCATATTCTTTAAATACACCATTAGGACCATTAAGTATTGGCATAGCAGACATTTTTTCTGTTGATGAATCATTAGAATTATACAAAGGTGAAGCAAAAACATATTTAAGTTTTGGAATAAAATTATAAAATCAAATAAGAAAAACTAATCATTAATTGTTAATTAAATCAAAAATTAAATCAAAAATTAAATCAAAACGTCATTTGATTATTAAATGAATTGCAAATGAAAGATTATAAAAAATACCTAAATCCAAAAGTTGTAGCTAAACTTGCTAATATTGAATTGATTTCCAAGTTAGTTGTTGAAGGTTTCATTACAGGTTTGCATCATTCTCCATTTCACGGGTTCAGTGTTGAATTTGCCGAACATCGCCCATATCGTCCTGGTGATGAAATTAAATATTTAGATTGGAAAGTTTTAGCACGTTCCGACAAGTATTTTATTAAGCAATTCGAAGAAGAAACTAACACACGAGTAATGATAATTTTGGATTCCAGTGCTTCGATGAAATATGCATCGGAAGGGAATATAACTAAATATGAATACGGGGCGTATTTAGCCGCATCTTTGGCTTTATTAATGATTCAGCAACGAGATTCTGTTGGATTGGCTTTATATGATACTCAAATTAAGAAATTTCTTTCACCAAATTCAAGACCTTCATATATTAGAGAAATTCTAAAAGCATTAGAATTAAATAAACCAGAAAATCAAACAGGTACTTCAAATTGCTTAAATGAAATTGCCGAGAGAATTAAAAAGCGAAGTTTAATTGTTGTTATTAGTGATTTCTTTGATAATTCCGATGATGTTATTAAAGCATTGCATCATTTTAGGCATAACAATAATGAGGTAATTGCTTTTCAGGTTTTAGATGATAGGGAAGTTGACTTTAAATTTGGAAAAAGTGCAACATTTGTTGATTTAGAGACGAATGAGACGCTTTTAACCCATCCATTCCACATCCAAAAATCTTACGAAAGTTCGATGAATGATTTTATTCAGAAACTAAAATCACATTGTTTAATTCAAAAAATTGATTTTAATCAAATATCAACTTCTACAACATTCGATAAAGCACTTGTATCTTATTTAACCAAAAGAAAAAAAGTGTAATAAAATGTTGAGATATTTGATTTTTTTTTCGTAATTTAAATTTCTCAATTTAAAGGTATTTTAATGAAAATAAAAAATGTTCTCAAATCAAAAGGACCGGAAGTATTCACCATAAGTGAAGATAAAAATGTTCTGCAAGCAATGGCACTTATTGTTGCTAATCGAATTGGTTCCTTGATAGTTATCAATGATGAGGCTAAAATTACTGGCATTATTAGTGAACGCGATGCATTGAAAGTTTGTTTCGAAAATCCAAACAATTTTGCAGAAATTGCCGTTAATCAAGTAATGACAAAATCAATTATCTTCGCAGAACCTGAAGATGAAGTTGATTATGTTCTTGGCATAATGACCAAAAATAAATTCAGACACGTTCCAGTTATGAAGGAGGGCTCATTGATTGGAATTGTGTCTATTGGCGATTTGGTGAAAGTACAATTAAACGAAATGCACATTGAAAACAAGTATTTGATGGAATACATACACGGACAAGCAACAACTTAATTTGATTTAATTAAGACGATTTATGGCAAAAAAAAGAGACAAATTTAAGTTATCTTCCGAGCCCGAACATAATACAGGTTCGGATAGATATTTGATAACCTATGCAGACCTTATCACTCTGCTTTTAGGTTTATTTGTTATCTTATATGCCGCCTCGCAAGTTGATAAATCCAAGTTTACGGAAATTTCCGAAGCCTTAAGTCAGGTTTTTAAAACAGATAAAGTTTTGCAGGGCGGAAGCGGAGAGCTTTCTGCAGGTAAAGGAGTATTGCCCCAACCTGAGTTCTCTTCACAACAAGAAAAAAGCCTTGATGAAGTTAAATCTGAATTGGATTCGAAATTGTCCGCATATTTGGAATCGCAGCAATTATCTATAGTTCAAAATGCAAATTCTGTAACTTTAACTCTGCCCGAAATGCTGTTGTTTTCGTCAGGCAAAGCAGATATTTATCCACAATCTTATCAAGTATTAGATTCGGTTGCGGCTGCCATCAAAAATTTACCTTTTGAGATTTCAATTGATGGGCATACTGATAATGTGCCAATCCGAACTTTTACATATCAATCTAATTGGCATTTGTCAGTTGATAGAGCTCTTGTAGTTGGGTATTATTTGATTCAAAAGGGTATTGCTGAAAAAAATGTAGTTATTAGAGGTTTCGGACCCGAACGACCAATCGAGGATAATTCAACCGATTATGGAAGAAGTAAGAATAGAAGAGTGGAAATTACAATTTCGCAAACTTCTTCGGAAGTTGCAGCCAATACAGAAGAAAATAAAAGTGAACAAAAAGAAAACTAAATTTTAATAAAATTTTGACGATAAGTAATTTATTGCTAAATTTGTATTTAGTAAAGGATATATTTGAATGGAATCACAAGAAAATACAATTATTATATCAACTGCACAGTTTGGGGATATTCAAATTGAGCAGGAACAAGTTTTTTTCTTCCCTAATGGTTTATTAGGTTTTGAAGATTTAAAGAAATATGTACTTATCGCTGACGAGGAAACAGATCCTTTTAAATGGTTGATTTCTTTAGACGATACTTCTATTGGTTTTCCTTTGATTAGCCCTTATTTTATTGATTATGAATATGATATAAATAAAAAAATTGATAATAATAATCAAGTGATTTTTGCAGTAGTTACTCTACAAAATGAAAAAAAACGAATAACTGCAAATTTAAAAGCACCTTTGATTATTGACTTGTCACTTATGCAAGGGGAACAAATTCTGTTGCCTACTGAAAAATACTCAACCTCCTTCGAAATTATTGTCAATGTAGAGAAAGGAGATAAATAATGTTAGTACTATCTCGTAAGCCGGGTGAAGAAATAAAAATAGGTAATTCAATAACAATTACAATTATTGGATTTGAAAGAGGCGTGGCAAGAATCGGCATACAAGCTCCTAAAGATGTACAAGTTCATAGAAAGGAAATTCACGATAAGATTATTAATTTAAATAAACTATCAGCAAGTACAAACATAAATGACTTTAAGAATTTTGTCAAAAAGCAGAACTTAAATAATCCGATGAAAAATTAATTATAAATTTTTAAGATAAAAAATCATAGTTTCACTTTTTTTTAATAATTTTGCATATTTAATAGATTCAAAATGATTGAGTATTCAGTTTTAATAATAGATGATGATATTTGGATGCAAAGGATACTTTCCAAGTCCTTCCAAAGTTACGGTTTCAAAAAAACATTTCTTGCCAGTAATGGTTACGATGGTATTGCTTTAGCTACTGAACATTTACCTAATTTAATAATACTCGATATTTTAATGCCCGAAATTACTGGTTTGCAAACCTTAAAGGTATTAAAAGCTATCAAAACTACTCGCCCAATACCAATTTTAATGGTCTCTGCTCTATCTGATGCTGAAAATCTTGGTATGGCTGTTCGTAATGGTAGTGCAGGATTTATTTCCAAGCCATTCACCAGAGCAACTGTTTACGATAAGTTGGTTGAAGTTTATGGCAAAGAAAAATTACTGCAAATTAGCCGTGGAGAGGCTTTCCTTGAGAATATTGACTCATCCAGCAAATTAAACGAAAACCCTGATAATGATTTATCTTCGGCGTGGGATATTAAATCAAGCGACTTTTTAGGAACAGATTTTAATACTTCAGAATCCGCAAAAGCTACTCCAGATGAATTGAGCAAAACTTATCCAAAAGATGAAAAGAAAACACTTGATTCAATCAAAAAAATGTTATTAAAAAACAAATAGTTTTTTATCAAACTATTTTACTATCATTTCCATTGATAATTGTGAATGTAAGTTTATTATAGTATTTGCTAAATTTTCCCAATTATATTTATTTTTATAATTCTCGATATTTGCAGGATAATTCAAATTCATTCCATCTTTGAAATATTTGATTATTGCTTCTGAAATTTTAATATAATCTGATTCTTCTATAATTAATCCAGTTTTATATGGCTCGATCATTTCCTTTAAGCTCCCGACATTTGTTGCAATGACAGGCAAATTATATTGATAGGAAATTCCAACAATGCCACTTTGAGTAGCAGATTTATAGGGCAAAACACAAACATCTGCAGCAGAGAAGAAACTTGGCACTTCATCATCATTTATGTACCTAACAAACTTTGATATTTTAGGGGAGATACCTAATCTGGATATTAAATCATCGTATTTTTGGAAATTTCCATAGACTTCACCAGCAATAATCAAATGATATTCTTCTGGTAGAACTTTCATTGCTTTAAGCAAAATATCTAAACCTTTATAATCTCTAATAAACCCAAAAAATAATAGAACTTTTTTTTCTGCAGAAATACCTAATTTTTTCCGAGCTTCAGATTTGTTCATAGAATTTGCAAAATGGTCGTAAATTGGGTGAGGATGCTCCTGATAAACAGCTTTAGGTTTTAATTTCAATAAGTCGTTTTTAACGGTATCACTCATCACAATAAATCCATCTTGTTGATTTAAGAAGTATTTCGTTAAGCTAATATCTCCCATTCGCTTTTCGTGTGGAATCACATTATCTAAAATTGATATGTTTATTGTATTTTTCTTCTTTAGATTTTTACTTACAGCACCCAAACTTGGTGCAAAAAAAGGCATCCAAAATTTGGTAAGTAGTAAATCTGGATTGAAATCAGCAATTTTGGAAGCAGTGCGATAATAACTAACAGGATTTATTGAATCTAATAATTTAATTGATGGAATGTGGTCGGCTTTGTCGGCACCACTAACATATTGGCTACTGCCTGGGAAAAGAGCATCGGGATACTGACGGGTGAAAGTATATGCTTTGATGGAATGGTTTTTCTCAAAAACACGATAGAGTGAAGCATTAAATTGAGCGATACCACCACGAAATGGATAAAATGTTGATAAATAAGCAATTTTCACTTAATCCTCTTCTTTCAAATATTTCAAAATTCTAAGTGCATCAATCTTGTATTGGTCTTCTTTTGTATGAATCTCGATAAATTTTTGGAAATAATCGATAGCTTCTTTGTTTTTTTCAGCATAATAAAAAACTAATGCTTGACCGTAAATTGTAAATTCATTTGATGGATTAATTCTTTGAGCAAGACGATAAAATTGCATAGCTTCTTCGTCCTCTTCTAAATCTAAGTGGACATTTGCTTTCTCGTAATAAGCTTCAAATTTTGTTGAATCTAATTTTATTGCTTTTTCTAAGTCTCGCAATGCTTCGGAATACTTTTTGATATTGCGATAACAAATTGCTCTGCCAACGTAAGCATTGTAGTTTGTATCTTCTTTACTTATTAAGAATGAAAAATCATCGATTGCTCTTTGATATTCATTTAATTTTAATAAAGCTATTCCACGGCTATAATAAACAGGCAAATAATTAGAATTGATAGATATGATTTTGGAATAAGCATCAACTGCCTCGTTATAATATCCATCTATTAGTGATTGATTTGCTTTTTCTAAATCCGATTTTTGAGCAAAAGAAATGTAACTAAAAATAACAATAAAAAATATGTAAATGATAATTTTCATTTCAAACCAAAATTAATTCTGTAAATTTATTAAATTACAAAATTAATGCCAATTTGCAATTAACCAATCAAAACAAAAAAAATAATAAAAAAAAAGGTAGATTGGTCAAGTAATCTACCTTTTTTAATAATTAAAAATTATGAGAACTAACGTAACCTAAATTGAATTGGAATTGATATCCAACAAGTTATTGGTTCTTGGTTTTGAATAGCAGGTGTGAACCTGCCATATTGTCTTATTGCATTTTCTGCAGCTTCATTTAACAAACTGTTGTCAGAATCTTCAATAAACATTTTGCGAACTGTACCATCTTTGCCGATTAGAACACGAATAGTTACTCTACCTTCAATGCCAGCACGTTTAGCCAAATCTGGATAAACTACTAATTGTTGAAGACGAGCGTAATCCACACCAGGTTCCTTTTCCACTGGAATAAATTCATCGGGTTCGGGTTCTTTTTCCTTAACTTTTACATCTACATTGCCTGTGCCTTCAAAATCAATGTTTGAAGCAAATCCACCTAAATCTAATCCAGTTCCACCTTCAGCAGATGCTCTGTTCATAATATCGATTGTAGCAAATTCTTGCATATCAGGTGTAATTTGTGCATCAGGCACCGGTACAGGAATACCAGCACGAGCAGCAGGACCATTATTGATAACTTGCTCAACAGGTGGTGGTGCTTCTAAAGATTCGTCTTGTGGAGGTAAATCCACAATATCTATCTTTGCTATTGGTGGTAATTTCTTTAATTTTGGCTTAGCATTTTCATACTTTGTATAACCAAAATAAAGAAAAAATAATCCTAAGAAAATAGCAGCAGTAATGATAAATCCACGATAAGTAAATTTATTAATAAAGCCTTTAAGTTCTCGGGCTCCATAGCGAGGAAGATCTATAATATTTTGCACTAATTCTGTCATTTTTATAATCCCTTTAATCTTTCAACATCTTCAGGTAATAACGGTGCTATAGTAAATCTTCTTTGTCGTTCTACTGGTTTGCCTGTTTCTGGATCAATATCTTTTTTCATTTTATCTACGATGATACCTTCAGCTATATTTAATTGATCCAAAACTGCTACTACTAAACCATAAGGAGCATCTCCCGATGCATATAAAGCAACAATAAGTTTATTTAAATGTTCTTCCTTAAGATTTTCTCTTGCGGAAATTTCACTTACTTCAGTTAATTTTTTAGGATCAATTCTTTCGGGTTCGTCTTTACCTATTGCATAGAAAACGGCACCATCATCTCGCACATAAAATTGTAATAATTGTGATTCAGCAACTTCCACTTCTTCAGTTTCTGGTGGAACAGACATTTCCATAATTTGTGGAGCAGCCATTGTTGTTGTAAACATAAAGAAAGTTAACAACAAAAAGGTGATGTCCACTAATGGAGTCATATCTATTCTAAAACCAACTCTTTTCTTGGTCTTTCTTTTACTACTACCACGTTTGGCTTTGCCTCCGCCACCTAACGCTTCGCCTCCTCCAGACATAATTATCTCCTTTTCTTAATATACTTATTAATTGATTAAAAAGTTACTAAGCCCCTTTCTTTTCAGTAACGAAAGTGAATTTAGTTGCTTGTTTCCTTCTTAAGATATCCATTGCATCTTGTATCCATTGGAATCTTAAACGTCTATCTGCATCAATAGCAAATTTAGTAGTAGGTTGAACAAGTCTTGTTCCTCTTACTAATTCCTCTAAAAGTTCCTTAGTAACTTTTAATTGAGGTTCTGCTCTTTGTTCTTCTGTTAATGCCGAAATACTACCCCAAACCTTCGCTCTATCTGTTTCATTGCTCAATTCATAATAATAATTAGTATCAAGAGTAACTGAATCAATTGCAATTTTAATAACTGCTAAATTATTTTGCGGTATAGTTGTAGTATCAGGCGATACTTTTGGTCTTTGTATTGTAAATTTCTGTTGGCTTTCAGCCTCACTTTTGAATTTTGCTGTGAACATAAAAAATGTTAGCAACAGAAAAGTGATATCCACCAACGGTGTCATATCTATTACAAAGCCTACTCTCTTCTTTTTTACTTTTGGCATAGTAGACTCCTAAAATTAATGGAATTACTTCTTAATTCTTATAGTGAATATTTCCATTATGTTTAGTATAGCCTCGTCAATCATATAAACAAAGTTATCAACTTTTGTTGTAAAGAAGTTGAAAGCAACAATTGAAATGATAGCGCCAATAAGACCACCAGCAGTATTGTATAATGCTTCGGAAATACCAATAGATAATTGTATTGCTGATACTGTACCGCTTACTGCTAATGCTTGGAATGCTCTAATCATACCTAATGTTGTTCCTAACAAACCAACCATAGTTGCAATTGATGCTACAGTTGATAACATTACTAAATTCTTCTCTAAAAGTGGAGTTTCTAAGTTCATTGATTCGTCGATAGAACGTTGAATTTCTGCTAATTTTCTGTCGCCAACATAAGCAGGATCACTTTCAATATCTTTGAATCTTTGAATTGCTGCACGCAATACATTAGCAACGCTTCCTCTTTGCTTATCGCATTTAGCCAATGCTGAGTCTAATTCGCCTTTTTCTAAGTCTTTTACAACGCCAGAAATGAAAGTTGCAGGATTGCCTTTACCTTGTGCTTTTTTGATTGAGAACAATCTTTCAAATACGTAAGTGATGGAAATAACGATTAACGACATTAATAAACCAACAAGCGGACCACCAGTATAGATTGTTCCTAAAATATTGCCTGGTTTTGGCTCGTGTTTCAACAATGGGTCAAGAAAGTTATCGGGATTACCTAAGATAACGTAATAAATGGTGTAACCAACTACGAGTGATAATGTTATCACAATGAGATTAACGTAGTTTTTCATATAAAACCTCGTAAAAATTTATTAGTTTGAAAAATTTTTAATTGCTTCATCAAGCGTTTCTGCTATTTTAAATACCAAAGTCAGTTTTGTTATCACAAAGATATTTTCTATTGATTTACTTATATTACAAAGTATCACCTCGCCTTGTCTTTTTACAAAATTTGTGTGACTTGCTATTAATACACCTAACGCAGTAGAATTGAGATAAGTTACATCTGCAAGGTTAATAATTAATTTTTGTTCGTTGCTTTCAGCAATTTCTTGTAATAATTGCTTTAATTCATCAGTTTCTTCTCCACCAATGAATTTTCCATTCAAATGGAGTATAACTCCACCAATTTGTTTTTCAATTTTTAACTTTGCCATAATTTCCAATATTTAAGAATTTCAAAATTAACAAACTTTTGTGAAATATAAGTTAATTAAATTAACATTAATATAAACAAAACAAAATTATTTGTTTTTTTCGATTATTAACACCCTATCTAAATTGTTATAATCCATTATTTTTGTTGTCTCAGTATTTTCATTTTTAAATAATTCTACAATTTTTTTGCTTGTATTTTCATTTATTTCAAGTATCAACTTGATATTATTTGTTGAGGAATTGATAATATCTGCAAATTTTCTATAAAAGACTAATCCATCTGCATCGTCTGTTAATGCAATTTTAGGTTCAAAAAATAATTCCTCTTGTAGATTATTCTTTGAATAATGTTCTTTTGGAATATAGGGCGGATTTGAAATAATTAAATCGAAATAAGAAAATTTTGTAAATTCAAAAAAGTCATATTCTTTGAATTTAATATTCTCTACTTTGTTCAATTTTTGATTTTCAGTAGCAAGACTAATTGCATCTGGAGAAATATCAATCCCATAAAATTCTACATCGGGGAACATTTTTGCCAATGAAATTGACACACAACCAGTGCCAATGCCAACTTCCAACACTTTTGGCTTTGGTTTATTTAATAGAGATATTATTTCTTTAGAATGACTTACTAACAATTCTGTCTCTGGACGTGGTATTAATGCTCTTTTATCGCAAATAAATTTGTTGCCGTAAAATTCTACTTCTCCCAAAATATATTGGAGTGGTTCGAATTTTATGCGTCTATTAACTAATCCCTTTAATTCATTTAACTGATTTGGTTTAAATGGATAATCGTATCTCAAATACAAATCAATTCTATTACAATTTAGCACTTTGCAAAGCAATAACTCAAAATTCAATCTTGGTTCAGATATGTTTTTTGCTGCAAAATAACTTTTGCCCCAATTAAGTAGTTCTGAAGTAGTCCAGATTTTTTCCAAAGTAAATTATTTTTTTAAATATTCAGAAAGTAATGATAAAACAGCCATACGGATATACACGCCCGATGTAACCTGAGTTTGAATTAAACAATTAGGATAAGTGCTAATGCGATAATCTAATTCAATTCCGTAATTTACTGGTCCCGGGTGCATTACAACTAATTCGGGTTTTCTACTAATCTTTTTTGCGGTTATTCCAAAGAAATTTGAAAACTCTTCGATTGATGGCAATAATCCACTATTCATTCTTTCCCTTTGCAACCTAAGAACAAGTAAAATATCCGACCACTCTATTGCTTCGTCAAGATTTGAGCAAAATTCAACGCCCCAAGGATTATTCTGTTGAGGTAGTAAAGTGCCTGGTCCTAAGAATTTTACTTCCATTCCCATAGTTCGCATTACATTAATGTTTGAACGAGCTACTCGGCTATGGAAAATATCGCCAACAATAGTTACTTTTAGTCCTTCCAATTTCCCAAAATGATTGAGCAATGTATAATTGTCCAAAAGCGCTTGAGTTGGATGTTCATGTTTTCCATCGCCTGCATTGAGAATAAGCCCACTTGTATTTCTTTGCAAAAACTGCTGTGCACCACTACTTCCGTGACGAATGATGTAAATCTGCACTCCCATTGCCTCGATGGTTTTCAAAGTATCAAGCAATGATTCGCCCTTAGAAAGGCTCGAAGTGGAAGCAGCAAAGCCAATTGTATCAGCAGATAATCTTTTAGCAGCAATTTCGAAAGAAAGTTTGGTCCTTGTAGAATTTTCGAAAAAAGCCAAAGCTACAGAAATTCCTTTTAAGTCGTCAAAGCGTGAACCTGGCGTGTAATTATCTTGGAAAAATTTTGCTCTTTGGAAAATAAGATTGATGTCATCTCTTGTTAAATCTTCAGATGATAATAAATAAGGTTTTGAAATTGTCTGCATTTTGATGAAAAATTAACTTTTGTAAAAATAAATTCTACAAAAATAAATATTGTAAGCAATTTCACAAAAAAATGTTGAAAGAAATATACGAAAATTTCCTCAAAAATAGAAAAAATGAGTTTGTTTTAATAAAATTGCTGAAAAATAAAAAAAATATTCCACTTTTTGTAATAAAATGTTCTTTTTTGTGTTATATATATGTGAGTGATTTTTCAAAATATTCGGAGATAGAACTTAGCTTCCTTATCAAGTCAGAAAAAAAGGATATTGCTAAAAGAGCTTTTGACGAAATCTATAGTAGATATTCGTCAAAAATTTATACGCTTTGTTATAGATTTTTGAAGGACAAGGAAACAGCAAAGGATATTTTTCAGGAAACATTCGTAAAATTTTACGAAATAAATACCTCGACTAATGAAGGTATAGAAAAAATTGGTGCATATTTAGCAAAAATTGCAAGAAATTTGTGTATTAATCAGGTTCGAACAAATAAAGTTAAAAGAGTAGATATCAATAAAACAAGATTATCAACTTACGACAATGATTATGAAAAAAAACAACAAAAAGAAGTATTAGATTTGGCAATAGAACAATTACCAGACATTTACAGAGAAATGTTGATTTTACGGGAATATTTGGATTATTCCTACGATGACATAGCACTTATGACTAATCAGTCTCGGACTAACGTTGGAGTACTGATTCATAGAGCCAAAAATATGCTACGTGAAGTTTTTGAAAAATTAAACAAAATTGACGAAAAAAGCAAAAAGGAAAATTATGGAATTGAAAAATGAAGAATATTATTCTCAGAAAATAAGTGAATATTTAGATGGAGAATTAGATTCTTTGGAAACAGGCGAATTATTCAAGGAAATTTCGAATAATCCGAGTTTGCAAGAAGAATTGAAAGAACAAATAAATTTAAGAAGTTTATTTCAGCAGGAACTTTTGCCACCACCAAAAGATTCCAGATTTGTGCTTTTGGGCAAACTCAATTTGCAGAGATCAGCTGCAATTATTGGTTTAATTGCTACTTTTTTCTCGGAAATTAAGAAAATTATATTTAATCCAGCTTTTGGAGCAGCTGTATTTGGGGTTGCACTTTTCATTTTCGGTTATTTCTTTAATCAAAATGCAAAAGAGAATGAAACCAATGGAAATAAAATTGAAAAGCAAACATTAACTAAAAATATCAATACTGAAGAAAAAAATACTGCAAATGATGATTTTATTAAACAAAATCCTGCACAAAACAAATTCAATTCAAACCTCATTGCAGGAAAAAATGAAGTATCAACAAAGAAAGATAATAATCTTAAGCAAAACAAACCACTTATTATTTCTAAATTAAAATCTCCTAAAAATCTTACAGAAACAGCCAACAGCCAAGTTGTGGATAATTTTATTGATAATAATGATTATCAAAATTTAACTCTTAATAATACAAGTGAACTTGTTCAAAATCAACAACAAATTAAACAAGTTGCTTTTGAATTCAGAGAGATCCCATTTACAAATTTTGTAAAAGATTTGTTTATGCTTAATTTATTCTATGATTACAGCAAAAAAAGTGACGTTAATTATTTTGATTTTTCTTTTTTAGATAAAATGTCATTATCTATAATAAAATCAGCAAATTATTCTAATATTAAAACTGATTTAGAACCATTAACTAATCCTTTACTAAATAACTATTCGCTTGCTTTAGCATATAATATTGATAAAAATAATTCTTTCTCAATAGAATATGGTCAAGAAAATTATCCGCAGAAATTCAGTGGATATGTGAATGGAATTTCTGCTAATATCAATCAAGTTTATACTGCACAGTGGTATGGTTTAGCCTATCAATACACATTTGATTTACCAGCAGATAATCTTTTAATTAATCCATATATCAAAATACTTGGTTCGGCAACAAAAATTGGACCATTGTTCAAATCGTCAGCGGGAATAGCGTATCATTTGAATGATAAACTTTTAATTACAGCTGGATTGGAAGGTTCAATACTAATGTATCAATTCCAAAATAAATCATATAATACCCCAAAATATGGCTTTTTTTATGGATCGAGAATTAATTTTTAAAAATATATGAAGAAAATCCAAAATATATTATTCTTTTTAATGATAGTGATTATTTCAAGTAATTGTTCATCTCCATTAGATGTGCCAGCAAATAGAACAATTGAATTTACAGAGAATTCTTTCGAAAATCCGTATGTTAAGTTAAGCACAAATTATATTAATTACGATTTTGTACATCCCGATTCATCTGTAATAAAAAGAGTAATACTTCAAAACAAGCTATCACACAACTATTTGATTTCAAATTATTTTTTATATTTTGGAGATAATAATTTCAGAATATTAAATAAAACAATACCGATTTTGTTATCTGCAGTTGGCGAAAATGGATGGGAATTTCCAATTGAGATAGAGTTTAAAGCAAAAACACCAGGAGTGTATATCGACACATTAGTTTTTGCAAATCTTGAATATACTTTTTGTATGGTCGAGGCAAAAGTCCCTTATATTTTTGCAGATGATTTTGAAGTTGAACAAGAGTTCAAAGTTTCAAAAGAAAATGAATTTTCAGTTAATTTTACGAATATAAGCGAGCATTCAGTTATTATCAATGAAATAAGATTAGATATTGGTTCAAATATATTGCTAAAAACTGATTTGCCGATAACTGTTAACCGCAATTCAAATAAGATAATTAAATGTATTTATTATTCAGATATTCCAGAAGAAAAGATTTTAAATGTTGATTTTGCTTTAGAAACCAAAGCAAACCGTAGTCTTGTGGATAGTGTAAGTAAAATCAAAATCATTTCCAAATAAATTCGTTTAATTGTAAATAATTAAACAAATCTACAATTCAATGAAATTCAGCGAATTCCAACAACTCCTTACCGCTGGAGAAAGCTCAACTTTGGAATACAAGCGGAAAATCAATAATCCCGAAAAACTTGCAAAAGAAATTTGTGCATTTGCCAATACCAAAGGCGGTGTAATTATCATTGGTATTGATGATGATGGCACTATTAAAGGGCTCAAAAGTGAAAAGAGTGAATTGGATATTGTTGAAAAAGCCTGTGGATTTTATATTATACCCGAACTAAAAGCAGAAGTGCAACTTTTTGATGTTCAAGGAAAAGATTTACTTGCCGTAATAATCAAAGAGGGCACTCACAAACCCTACAAGGCTATGTCTCATATCGAGGACGATAAAGTAGTGTATCAAGTTTTTATTAGAGTAGGCGAGAGTTCAGTACCAGCAAGTTCGGAGATGAGCAGACTATTAAAATCTCAAGCAAGCGATAAACCTCTACGACTTTCAATTGGAGACAAAGAGAAGAGACTATTTCAATATTTGGAAAAGTACAATAGAGCAACAGTAAAAGAATTTGCAGGGCTTGTGAATATATCTAAAAGAAGAGCAGAACAGCTATTAATAAGATTGGTGCGTGCTGGAGTGTTACAAATAAACTCCGACACGCACCACGACTATTTTACTTTGATTTAGTTCTTACTTGTTTGAAGTATTAATTAATATGCTTCAATAAAAAAGTAAGATTTACCCACATATCTTTTGCCTTTTGAAGCCTTGCCAACTGGAACGGGGTTTTTGGGATCTACATTTGACGCACCTTCGGTGACAACTCTATCTTGTTCCAATCCTTTCCCGATAAGATAATTACGAATAGCATTGCTTCTCTCAAGAGTTAATTGAGCATTTTTTGCGGGGTCGTTATCATTATCGGGATAAGATACAATCTTAATTTTTACAGTTGGATTAAGTTTTAAACATTCAAGATTTTGATTTAAAAATAGATCAGTACCATTTTTAAGTGAAGATTTTGAAAATTCAAAGAGTTTTACATCAACTGGTATTTGAATTCCAACTTTCTTGGGGGTAAAGAGTAAATCTTTTGAAATCTCTTGGTATTTTTCAGAAGCAGGAGTAGATACAATTACTGATTGTTTCATATATTCGAATTCAGCACAGCGGAGTTCGTATGTTTGGCCTGGTTTTAGTCCTGTGATGAAATAATAACCATCTTTGGCGTTGCTTTTTACTTTTTGCAATCTTTTACCTGCTTCATCAAAAATTTCAATATATACAGAAATTGGTTTCTTGGTAATTGCATCATAAGTTGCACCACCAACCGAAACAACATTAAACGCAAATACATCAATTTGCGAGAAAGTCATTACAGCAATTATTGTAATAAATATTGTAATAAATATTTTTTTCATATTTTTATCTCCTTACTTTTTCTTTGTTTTTTTAACTGGTGCAACAACTTTTTTAAGTAATCTAACACTTCCGTCATCGCAACCAACAGTAATAATACTCGCATCAGAAACTAAATCGACCGACCAAACGCCTGCATTTAGAGTGACATCGGCAAGCAAAACAGGACCTTCAATATCCCATAATTTAACGTGCTTGTCTAAACTTCCGGTTACTACAGTACGATTATCTGCAGCAAATGATAAATCTTGCAGTATATCATTATGAGCTTTGAATTTTCTCAGGATTTCTCCAGTTTTTGCATCCCAAATTACAACTTCACCTGATAAATCAGAAGATGCAATTTTTTGGCTATCAAAGCTATAGAGAACGGTTAATACTGGGGCTTTATGTCCTCGTAATACCATTAAAGGTTGACTTGTTGTCAAGTCAGTTGACCATACTCTAACTGTTGAATCATCGCTGCAAGACGCAATAGTTTTACCGTCATAACTATATGCTACATTGTTTGTTGCTTCTGTGTGTCCGCGTAAAGTTTTAATTTCTGTTCCAGTGGCAACATCCCATAATTTTACAGTTTTGTCAAAACTTGTAGATGCTATCATTGAGTTATTCTCATCTTGACTGAAATAAACGCCAATTACAGGTCCTGTGTGTCCTGTAAGAACTTTCTCCTGCGCTCCAGTTTGAACATTCCAAATTCGAATTGTTTGGTCTTCCGAGCCACTTGCAAGCATCAAATCATTACCAGAAAATGAAAGATTATAAACTGCTCCCAAGTGTCCTTTTAATGTTAGTAATTCTTTCCCTTCTGGCAGACTCCAAATTTTAATTGTTTCGTCGAGCGAACTTGTTGCAAATTTTGTATTTGCTTCGTTTACAAATACCCCAAGCACTTCGTCTGAATGTTTTCCGATTATTGTTTCTTTATACTCTAACAATTGGGAAAAAATAGAGCTAACTGAAAAAAGAAACAATACAAGCGAAAGAATAATGTTTTTTGATTTTTTCATAATTCATCCTTTTTGAATTGTTGAATTTATAAAATTAAGCAAAAAAAATTAAAAAATAATTACTTTTTGAAACTTTTGTTGAAAAAAATCGTAAAATCAATCAAGAACATATAAATTAACAAATTTTAGAGGTATAAAATGAAAAATTCAAAATACAACAGAATAGCAGCTTTAGTTGTTGCTTTATTTACAATCTTCGCATTCACATCAAATACTTTTGCGGAAGATAACAATCCAAACAATAACAAAGTTGAATGTAAACTATCGGTTCAAGTTAATTCCTTTTACGATAAAGATATGATTGAAACTCAATTGAAAGATCACGAAGGAGTATTGGATACATACATTGATTTAGATGAAAAATTGGCTTATATCACTTACGATAAAACTATTACTAATTCAGAGAAAGTTTGCAGAGTGATAAAAGATTTAGGATTTGAAGCTAAAGTAATTGAAGAAAAAGATAAAGATTTTGGAAAAAAATAATATTATACTTAAATCTCATTTAAAATTAGAGGCTTTTCCGTAAGTCAAAAATAATTCAAAATTATCATAGTGGTTCATATATTGATTCAGATCCTCCCCCTTTTATTCCCCCTCAATGAGGGGGATTTTTGTCTTTTCCCCCTCAGTGAAGAAGAATTTTGTCTTTTCCCCCTCAATGAGGGGGTCAGGGGGAGGTCCTGATAAAAATATCCTATTTCTAAATCTCCTACTTTTTTTTAGATTGCTTCGCGGAGGCGTCATAGTTATGAGGTAGCCATTTTATTCTTAAAAAGAAAAATTTTAAATCATTAAACAATCTAAAAAGGTAAGAAAATTTATAATCTAACCTTTTCTGAACTATAAAGTAACCAAAAAGACCTAAAACTATATTGTATGCCATTAATCCAAAAGATATATAGTTAGTTAAATTATTGTAAGATACGAATAAGAAGATGATTAAAAATATGATTATTGAGAATATTTCGGCAATAAGTATAATTTTTAAGTGTTTCATCGCAGTGAATAAAGCGTAAAATAGATGGAAAGATAAAAATGGAGACATTGCTAAAAACCAATAAAAATAAGTCATTGACTTATTGAATTTATCGGGTATAATATAATCAAAAATCAAAGTTCCCACTGGACTAACTATAATCAAAGATATTATGATAAAAGACCAAAAAACATAAGAAGTAGATTTTATTAATAAATCTTTGGCATCATCCATTCTATTACTTTCTATTTGTTTTACATACGATGGGTAAAGCAAACCTGTAACCGCACTAATGGCTTCTTCGAAAATTCTGAATAGAGTTTTAGCAGCTGAGTATAATCCAATAATCTCTAATGAAAAGAAGAATTTCAAAATAATTAACTCAAATTGTTTAGGAAATGAGTATAACAAACCAATTATTGTTGTTTTCCAATTGAAATTTATTATTTTCTTAATGTTAATTGTACCATTTCTGCTGAATCGAAGGTCTTGTTTAACAAGAAATAAAGTGATAACTGAACTAATAATTCCACCAAATATATAACTGTAAACTAAATTATTAAACGATAAATGTTTGTTAGTCAATATTATATATCCCAAGTAAATTGTAGTGGTGCCGAAGAAAAACGCATTCGAAATAAATAATTTTAGCATACTTTGATTGCGATAAATTAACTTTTGAGCAAAAGTCCTCGGAATAAATGCGAGGGTTAATAATGGCAAATAAAATGCAACTTCCCCAATTCTTGGCTCGTATAAGCCTGAGAGGATGCCTGATAAAAGTAAAATTATTAACGCAATTGATAAAGTAAAGGTTATATGTATTATTAGACTAATTAAATTTACTTTTTTCTGGTTCTTTTCATCAAAACCAAATTGAATAATGCTTTGCAGCGAGAATGAATCGCTGATTGTAAAAATCCAAGTATGAATTACTACTAAAAGTGAATATAGTCCATAATCATCAACATTAGTGTAGTGAATAATTATTAGGAAAATAAACCCATACAAAATGAATAATGCCTTGTCTGCAAGTGCCCAAGATATTTTTGCTAAATGATTTTTGATTTGCATAAAATAATTAGGTGTTCAATTTTGTTGGCAATTTTAATCAAGTTAATTAGTTTATTTTGGAATTATGATGAATATGCAAAAGATGAATACTAATTTATTCATTGATAAATGTTAATTTTTTGTAGCACATAGGGGATTCGAACCCCTGTTACCGGCGTGAGAGGCCAGCGTCCTAACCACTAGACGAATATGCCAATTTTGTTTTCATTAAAATAACTAATTACAAAATTAATGATTTTTACTTGATAAATTTTTAGTAATTTACATTTTTTAAATTTTAAATATGTATATTTTTAAAAATTGGACATTAATTGATATTTATCAACTGCTTTTTGTGCATAGATTTAGATCCCAGCAGATTATTGATTTTGTGGATAAATTCAACTCGATTGAGGATTTTTACAAAACATTTCCCAAAATCGAAACAGAATTAATCGGCGACATAAGTAAACATTACAAAGATAAAATTGATAATATCATTAAAGTTTGTGGAGAGAATGATATTGAAATTATCACATATTGGCAAGAAAAATATCCTTTGAAACTTAAAGAAATTTCATCTCCACCACTCATTTTATATAAAAAAGGTCTTTTTAATTTTAATGATCAAAAATTTGTTTCTGTTGTTGGTACTCGTAAATACACCACTTATGGCAAACTAAATACAGAAAGATTTGTAAGCGATTTAGTTAAAAATAATTGTGTTATTGTAAGCGGTTTAGCAACTGGAATAGATACTATTTCGCATCATACAGCATTAGCAAATAAGGGAATTACTATCGCTGTAGTTGCCTCGGGTTTGAATAAAATTTCTCCCGTATATGCCAATAATTTGGCTAATGAAATAATTAAAAATGGCGGAGCTGTAGTTAGCGAGTATCCACCAGACGAAGCAGCCAAAATAGGCTATTTCCCGCAAAGAAATAGAATTGTAAGCGGAATTAGTGATGCAACATTAGTTGTTGAAAGTGGCGAAAAAGGTGGTTCGTTAATTACTGCTCGATTTGCATTTGAACAAAACAGACTCGTGTTTGCAATTCCTGGCAATATTACTTCAGAAAGAAGCAAAGGCTGTAATAATCTGATAAAACAAGACATTGCTAAAATTTGCTTGGACCCATCTGAAATTATCGTAGAATTAGGTTGGAACTATAATTCTAAAAATGCAGAACTCAAAATCAATTTCTCAAGTGAATTAGATAAACTTGTTTATGAATTAATAAAATACGAACCTGTAACTATAGATTATTTACTAAATTCGCTTGAGAATAATATCACGGAAGTATCTGTAAGTTTATTTAATTTAGAATTTAGTGGAATTATTAAACAATTGCCTGGAAAACAATATGTAAGGAAATAGATTATGAATAATGAACTTTTAACAAAATACAACGAAATACAAAAACTTATAAATGATCAATTTTCTTTTTTGCTGGAAATTAAAACTCCATCAAACTTGTACGAACCTTTGAAGTATCTTTTTGAAATTCCGGGCAAACACATCAGACCACTCTTAACAATTCTGGCGGCAGGTATGCTCAAAGGCGATATTCACCAAGCACTTAAGCCAGCTGCTGCTATAGAACTATTGCACAATTTTACACTCATACACGATGATATTATGGATAATAGCGATATGAGACGGGGTAGGGAAACTATCCATAAAAAATGGGATAGTGCTGTTGGTATATTATCAGGCGACCTCTTGCTTGCTCTTGCATTCAGGAATATCATAAAAGATGTTCAGTTAGATTGTTGCAAAGATGTATTGTTATCTTTTACTCAAAGTTTGATAGATGTGTGCGAAGGTCAAGGTTTTGATATGGATTTTGAAAAAAGAATTAATGTTACAGAAGATGAATATTTCAAAATGATTTATTTGAAAACGGGAAAATTGATTGAAAATTCATTATTAATTGGTGGTTTAATTGCTCATTCTTCTGAGGAAAATTTAGAGAAATTAAGAAATATTGGAAAATATTTGGGTACTGCTTTTCAGTTGCAAGATGATTTATTAGATTTAACTGCTGTAAATCCTAAATTTGGCAAAGTTGTAGGCAAAGATTTAGTTGAAGGTAAGAAAACTTTTATTATCATAAAAGCAAAAGAATTATTCAAAAAACAAGGAGAAATTGATTTATTGAACCTTTTTTATCAAAATAAGGGTTTAGAAGAAGATCAAATTAATACGATGATTAAGTACTTGAGCGATAATGGAATATTTGATTTAGTTGAAACAAAAATAGAATCTTATTACAAAGATATTATGTTTCTTCTGGATAGTTTCGAAGATAATATTTACAAAGATTTGCTTAAATATCAAATTGAATCAATTTTTAAAAGAGATTATTAAAATATGTCGTTTGTTGTTCATAATAACACTTTTGATAAAAAGTATTTATTCGAAGATACAATTGAATATTTAAATCAGTTGATAGAAGAAGATAAAATAAGTGATTTATATTTAATTGTACCTACTAATCGATTAGTTCGATTATATAAGAATCACATCATCAAAAGGTATGCCGAACGATACAACCGACCAATTTCCGAAATCAATATATTTAACTTTGACAATTTTGTTATTCATATTTTTAGTAAACTGGAGATAAATAAAGATTACCATTTGATGTCTGATGGATTGAAAATGGTTTTACTTGAAAAAGTTATAAATTCTGCAACTTTAAATTATTATCGATACAAACAAAATAAGCTTAGACTTGATATTGTAAATCAAATTGGTGAAGCAATTCTTAATTTAAGAAAGCAAGGATTGCTTCGAACTATAGATATCGATGATTCAAATGATGAATTCCAAATAATCGACAAGGATAAGTCGAATGATATAAATGTTTTATTAAATGCTTTTGATGATTCAATTCCTAAAAACTTTTATGATATTCCCAAGATATATGATGAATTAATTAAGTATTTATCTAATATGAATTACGATGATTTACCTACGAAATTATTTTTATCAGATATATCTAATAAGTACATAATATTTAATGGATTTACTGAATTTAAAAAGACGGAACTAAGCATTCTTTCATATTTTGCAAATATCACTACTCCAACTGCCCTGTTTTTCGATTATTCAGAAACTTACGGACCTGTTTTTGGCAATATACAGGAAACAATTTCTTCCTTGTTTCAATCTGGCTATAAATTGCTTTCATCTGATGATATTTTTGTTGAAGATGAGCCATTTGAAAAAATTAATTTTAGAGATATTCTTAAGCGAGATTTATTTAATATCAATAAAATCAATCATTTAGAAAAATTAAGACAGAAAGTTAATATTTATGAAGTTTCAACTATTAATAATGAAATAAAAAATATAGTTAAGCTTGTTAAGATGCTAAACATCGAAAAAGGTATTAAATTATCCGAAATAGCCATTGTTGCAAGAAAGCCCGAACTTTATGCTCAAGAAATTTTCGAGAATTTTAAAAGTGCTAATATCCCGATAAATATAACACATAGAAAAACTCTTGATAATTCTGTACTTGTTAGCTTGGTAATGCTTATACTTAAAATTATATCCAGATCTTTTACGATTGAAGAATTAAAAAGATTAATTGATAATCCTTTTTTGGACTTGAAAATCGAAAATCCAAATAATTTTAAGAGTATTTTGCAACTACTTAGAATACAAGCAACTTACATTAACTTTGATAATAATTATGTAGTGGATAGAGCAACCTCCTATATAGCATATTTAACTGAACAGGGTAAAAAAACTTCTGATTATTATTATAGCAAATATGTTAAAGATACTGTTCCAAAAATACGTCAGTTTATATCGGATTATGAAAAATTGGAATCGTTGTTTATTGATTTTTCGTTAACTATTCAGTATAATAAAATCAAGTTATATATTGAAAATATAATTAGAAAATTTGGAATAATTAATAAATTACAAGAAGCATTTAAAAAAATTAAATCATCTACAAATGATTATGAATTTCATAATTTAAATTATTTATTCACTTCTTACGAAGCAGAAGCTCAAGCTTTAAATCAATTAGTTATTGTTTTTAACGACATATCAGAATGGTATAAAGCACAAAATATTGACAGCACAAATGCTTCGGTTGATGTGTCGGAATTATTGGAAAGATTGAATATTGCAATAACTCATCAACCCTATCAAATTCAGTTAAAAGAGAATTTCGGTGTTTTATTCACTTCGATAGAGCAAATCAGGCAATTACCACTAAAAGTAAGAATTCTGTGTGGTGCAAATGATGGGATTTTTCCACAGCCATATTCAACTGATAAGCTAACAGGGAAGGAAATCTACGATAGTAAAATTGCTCATTATCGCTCCGAAAAGGTTCTATTTTACCAATTTTTAAATTTTAATATTGATTCTGAACAGCACGCATTTATTTTCTATCCTACTTTAAGTAATGGTTATAAAATACTGCCTTCTCCTTTCTTAGAACATTTAAAAATATCCAAAAAACTTGAAGTTCAAAATAATAGCTATCAAAATATTGATTTTAAAAAAATAATTATTTATAATAAAGACTATTCTTATCATAAATATTTACAAGGAGAAACAAGCCAATTTTCGTTTATTAATTCATCAAAAAATATTCATATTAATTTATGTGATTTTGACAAATCTTTCGTTGAGAATAAATCTTATTCTGTTGGTGATTTTGAAACATTCAATAAATGTTCTTATAAATATTATGTAGACAAACTGTTAAATTACAAGATTAGACAAATAACGACAGAATCATTAAATTTTCTTGAATTAGGCGATTTATACCATAAGATTTTGTATAAATTTTACTCAGAAGTTGCCAAGAATTCTTTTTCAATTCAAAATCCAATAAAACTTGAAGCTGTAAAATTCAATGATTACAAAAGTATTCTTTTTAAAATAATAAATTCAGAGCTATCAAATCCAATATACAAACATCCTTTAGTAAAAGTAAACACTCGCAGCTTATTATCGGATAGTTTAGCAACCAATCCACTTCTTAGATTTATTAATTTTGACATACAAAATCAAACACAAAAGTCCTCTTATCCAATATTATTCGAGTATGAAATCAGAAATATACAACTTATGAATGAAAATAATAAGTTCATTAAGCTAAATCTAAAAATTGATAGAATTGAAAGAGATGAGAGTGATAAATTGAACTTTATTGTTGCTGATTATAAGTCTAAGGATAATGATGTAAATGATAAAAAAATTGAGAATTTCTCGTCATTTCAAATGCCACTTTACATACTTGCTCTCCAAACATCACTTGCAAGTCAAAATATTGAAAATAATTATAAATATGGAATTTATTATTTTTTCAACTATTACCAAAATCAAAAAGAATGTAATATAGTTTTGGAGTCTAATGAAAAAAGTGAAGACATACTTAAAGCATCAAAAAACGAAATGTTTAGAATCAAAGATATGATTGGTGATGGAATGTATAAATTAACCAGAGTAAAAGATAACTGTAAATATTGCAGCTATGCAGCTTTATGTAGAAAGAATCAGTAAAAAAAGTTTATTTTAAATCAACAATATTGATAGACTTAACACTTCTAATTCCCATTAAATCAAGTAGTTTCTGATTGCTTTGATAGCGATTGGAAAATTGTGCTTCAATCACACCTTGGAAAGTCTTGTCGGCTTCATTGCTTTTGAATGAGTATTTTAAGACAGAATTTCTATCAAATACCGCATAAATATCCTTGACTAAATCATTTCTATCGTTTCCTTCAATTGTAATTATTTCACGAAGCATACCAGTTGAGATTCTTTCAGTTGAAATATCTTCCTCTTCTGTTATTGCGATATTAATTTGGTCAAAATTTAATTGATTAGTCTCATATAAATACTTGTATAAATAACTTATTGAGCGATAGTCGATTAGTTGATGGAAATTAATTTTGTTGTTTGATAATGTGTCGTTATAGTATAACTGTATGATTTCTCCACCTTGTAGGACATAAATGTTATCAACATTTTTGTCGAATATCTTCGCAGCATTGTAATTAGTATTATATTCTTTATTTATGATTAAAATAAAGTCATTAATTGTTGAATTTTGTGGTAATGAATATTCACCTTTATTCAAATAATAACATTTAATCTTTTCTTTAAAAATGTTTCGCTCCACCGATTCCCATATTATTGGAATAGCATCTTCGGCTGAATGGAATAATGTGTATATCATCCATTCACCCCAAGTATTTAGATCCTCATTAGTGATATTTATTATTTTGTTCGTTAAATGTAAATTAGATCGCTTAACTGATTGTTCTTCAAGTATATTATGGTCTTCGTCGCTCAAAAACACAATTTCCAATTCATCATCATTTTCTATATTTGAGATGGTTAATTTTATTACTTCAAAAATATATTCTGAAAACTGCATCTTTTGTTGTGAATAAAATTTAGTAGGAAAAATCGAGGCAATTATTGAACTTGCAAATTCAATGTCAATTGGTTTGGGTACGGGTATAACGCAATTTACAAAATCTTTGATGGCATTCAAATTCTTAAGTTTATTGGTGAGATTATAAATTTCATAGTCTGGTCTGTGATAGACATTTAACTTGATGATATCTAAACCAGTTTCAAGTAGTTTATTATTTATTCTTGACTCAAAAATTGAAATTTTGTTCATAATTTTGTCCATATTTTGATTGATTATTGAACGTATTTCTTTTTGTAAATTTGAGTCAGAAAGATACCTAAATGATAATTGAATCAATTCATTAGCAATATCTGAGTATCCCAAGCGATATGCAAAACCAACATAGAACTGCATTGTTTCGCTTGCAATAGCTCTTTGCTTTTTTAGTGCTTCTTCTTTGGAGCGACCCTCCTCAAAATATTGCAAAGTCTTCATATTGTGAAGCCTATCTGAAAGTTTGATGACTATAACATTCGGATCGGTAACAAATGTCATAAAAAGCTTACAGTACGTCAGACCTTTCTGAATAGTTTTATTATTCAAATAGTCATCGAAATTATGATTAGCTTGAATTTTATTAATTATATTGAAATTCAATCCTACGTCTTGCTTTATATTATCGTTTGAAATTTTGGTTAATGCTTCCACTGCTAAAGCTAAGTTTTGATTGCCAAATTTACGAGTAATTAGGTCGCGAGAAACTTTTTGGATATTTTGTTGGGTATCTTCAATTGTATCGTGAAGCAATGCAGCAGCAATATAAATCTCATCATAAATTTTAAATCTCTCAATAAGAAATAATGCAACCCATAATAAATGCACATAGTATCTCTGTCCTGATTTACGATACTGATTTCTATGGTGAAACACAGCAAAAGCAAAAACACTTTTTAGAAAATCAACATCTGCATCGGGATTATGAGGTAATAATTTATTTATTAAAAAATCAAAATCCTGTTTTGTATCTTTTCCAAATCCTTCTGCATAATCGTCAATGAGTGCAGATTCTGAGGCTTGTTTAATTTCCATATTTCTGAAATTTATTTTGTTACAAATGCTTTAAATAAAATATAAATAATTGTTATTGTTAAGATAATTATAGAGCCAACTATTAGTAATAGAGAATATGATGGAAAGTTCTTTTCATAGGGTTTTACAGCCCAATCAAGCACATCAATTTGAGGCACATCTTTCTTTTCTTGAATTGCCTCTTGGAAGTAATTTGTCTTTAAATACGCAAGTATTTGTTCATAAAGTTTTTGATCTCTTATTAAGTTAGTGTATTGCCTAATCAATGAAGGAATTTCATTCAAAGGAATAGAAAACTTATCATTAGCAGTTAATCCGCCAGTTTGAATTTTGTCAAATTGACTTTTCAAAACTGAATAATTTTGTTTGAGAATTCTTGTTGTTTGGGAATTGTCTGAATATAAATTATTAGCTAAATTCATTTCCACTTCAGCTTTAGCAAGTTCCACAGCTAATTCGTTTGCTTGTCCAACAATTGCTTTGGTTTGCTCTTCTAACTCCAGAACTTTGTTTTGAGTTTGAAAATTTTCAATTTGCTTTTGTATAGAGTCTAATTTTTTGGAATAGACTATGATTTCGCCCGAAATAAAATCTTTAGTTTTACCTGAAACATTATTGGTCCGCTGACGAAGAATGTAGTCCAATGCATATATTGAGTAATTAGCAATTTGTTTGGATAGTAATGCAGCAGAATCTTTAAGCGACTTGCTTGGGAAAAATCCAGTCCATAATGATACCGAAGTATAGATTACACCACTTTTATCAACAAGAGGTTTTATTGACAAAGATAATTCCTCGATTAATTTTGCGCGAGGTAATTTTCGGAAAAATGAAGTTTTTTGTAATTGCAATGAGTCAATAATATAAACTGCTACACTTCGGCTACGTAGAACTTCTGAATAAAACGAAGATAAATTAGATTGTTGCAGTCCACCAATGCCCGCCATTCCAGCTATTCCAACATTTTGCATCATCGCAGACAAATTCATTGCAGAACTTTGCTGTTTGGGTGGCATTATAGAATAATCTGCAACATAATTGAATGGTGTAACAATCATAAAAATAATTAGCACAAAATACAATCCAATTATTAATAAACTTATCTGTCTCTTATTTGAAGAGACAGTAATGGACAAATCTTTAAATGATGCATTGGATAATTCTTTAAGTTTCATTGATTTCCTATTGCCTTAGTTAAATTAATTTGTTTATTGTTTTTTGGGAAGCGCACTGTAAATAGTGAATAATACACCCAAAATTGTAGTTAATTGTGCTATAGTTGTAATGACATCTTTGAAAACTTCGGAGAATGAAATTTCTTTTTCTGGTGGAACAAGAATCACATCACCAGGTTCAATCACATAATTCATATCCTTCGCTAAGAATATCTCCCCGCGACTTTTAGCGATAAAAGTTTCCCTATCATCTGCTCTATAACCAAATCCACCTGCTTGATTGATATAATCAAGATAAGTCCAGCCCTCAACAAATACTACATAACCGGGATTATTTACTCTACCCTGCACATTTATATAATTTTTCTTAGTTGGAACAATAATTGAATCCTTATTGAAAAGTGAAATGTTTTGGTCGCTTGAGGGTTGTTGTATTGCATTATTCCAGTCAACAGCCATTGCTCCTCGCTTCTCTCGCACACGAGACTGGAAATATCTTTGTTCAAATTCGGACATTTCTGAAAAGGGTGTTCGATATAATCGCTCCATTTCGAAATCTTTCTTTTCTGTTTCTTGTTGGCGAATGAATTCAATATCTGCAACAGAAGCATCTTCGGTGAAACCACCACATCGCAACAACAAATCATAGATCTTATCTTTATTTTCAATAATTGCATATTTCCCTGGATACTTAACTTCTCCAGATATAACAACGTAGTTTTCCTTATTCCAATTTGGAATAATTCTTACTAATACTCTATCGCCAATCTGTAATGGGAAATCTCCTTGCAAATCATCACGAGTATTCAATATATTGCTCCACTCCGATAAATCTACAAAAAAGATTTCAAGTGCTTTTTCATCTTCTTTAAACCTACTTATTTCAACTGAATCTAATTGAGCAGATGCAAGAAAACCTTGAGCAAATCTTATTAAAGTGGAAAGCGAATCACCGGGAATAAATTCAAATTCACCGGGATAACCTACTTCACCGAAAATGCTGATTTTCTGCCGTTCACTACTCGGAGGAATTATTATTTGGTCGCCACCTTCCAAAAATGGATTTGCTTCTTTGATACCAGCAAGAAAGAATTTTAATAAGTCGATAGGAATAACACTATCTCCCCGAATAAGCGAAATATTCCTAAGTGAAGCATCGAATCTAAGTCCGCCCGCTCTTTCGATTACTTCGGATGCTCTGTCGGTTGGAGATGCTGGAATACTCATTGATTTTGCTACCGAGCCACTTACGATAACCTTAAATTGTCTTGGTTGGGAGAGCATAAAGCCATATTCAGTTGTTTTATATGCTTTTTTAATCTTTTCTTCTGCGATTTTATAGACTTCTGTTAGGTTTAAATCTTTTACATTGATTAATCCTACTGTAGGGATCATCAATTTACTTTCAGGTGAAACTTTAATTGGATAGACTTCGGGTTGAGTGGTGAAAATTGAAAATTCAAATTTATCTCCTGGTCCAACTTTATACAAGTTAGGGTCAATCTCTTTTTCTAACAATGATTGAGTTTGTTTGGACACTTCCATTGCATTTTGTAAAGCCAATGTATCCAATTTCAACTTTGAAATTCCTGTTATTTTAGAATAATCAATTTGAGAGTAGATTATGCCAAAATTCAGGATAAAAAATACTAATAAGATTTTTTTCATTTGTGATTGTTTTTATAAAAAATGCAAATTAACAAAATTAGAAATAATATACGATTTTATTGTAATTTTGTATTAAACAAGTGAGTGAATATGAAAATTGATTTATTAAATATAGCCAAAGATACCGCTATCAATGCGGGTAAAATTCTTTTAGAAGGCTTCGGGACTAATTTTTCTATAAAAAGCAAAGAAGGTATACATAATTTAGTAACTGAATATGATATAAAATCTGAAAATTACATTATCAATAGAATAAAGAATGAAGTTCCAAACTCAATATTTTTAGCCGAAGAAAGTGGCTCTTCTTCGGAAAAGCACGAAGGAAAAATAAAGTGGGTAATTGATCCATTAGACGGAACAGTTAATTTTGCACACAATATCCCAATATTTTCGGTTAGTATTGCTGCCGAAATAAACGGGAAAATTTTTGTTGGTGTAATTTACAATCCAATTACAAACGAACTTTTTTACGCTCAAGAAGGCGAAGGAAGCTTTTTAAATGGGGAAAAACTTACAGTAAGTACAATTTCAACTTTCGAGGAGGCATTTTTAGTAACTGGCTTTCCTTATCGTCCCGGAGCGGGAAACTATCGGAGTGCAGAATTATTCGTAAATGTTGTGCAAAAAGGAATACCAATCAGAAGACTTGGCTCTGCTGCATTAGACTTGGCTTATGTTGCCACAGGACGATTTGACGGATTTTGGGAGATGGAATTGAATCCTTGGGACGTTGCAGCAGGTTGTTTGTTAGTTAAGGAAGCGGGCGGAGTTGTTTCTCAATACGATTTAAGTGAGTATTCAATACATTCAAACACAATTTTGGCAACAAATGGCTTAATTCATAAAGAAGCCTCAATTTTTTTAACAAAATAATAACAAATATAATCACAAAACAGAATTAAGAAAATGAAATTTTATTATTATTCAGGCTCAGGAAATTTATTTACAATTATTGATAATAGATTTGCTCGGTTTACCACAGAGCAACTTTCACAATTTGCTGTGAAGTTTTGCCAAAAATTTGATAAATTTACAATGGCAACTGAAGGTTTTATAGCATTAAATTCAGCGGAAAACAATGAAATCGATGTCCAATTCTTTAATCCCGATGGAACTACGGATATGATGTGTGGCAATGGTGCTCGTTCGGTTGTGCAGTTTGCCCTTGATATGTTCTTAATCAATGAAAACGAAAATGTAAGAATTGCTTTGGCTGGCAGAATATATAATGCACGTATTTATAAAAAATTAATATATGTGGAATTTCCCAAACCAATTGAAAGTATTTTCAATAAAGAAGTCCAATTTGATAATTTATCAATAATCGCAGATTATGTTGATGTTGGTTCGCCACATATTTTATTTAATTACTTGCAAATACCTTATTCTGATAAGTTTGAATACAAATATTATCCGCTTGCTGATTTCGCCGAACCAATTCGAAATAACTTACAAGCCTTTCCAAATGGAGTGAATGTGAGCATATACAAAATTATTAGTCATAGTTCAGTATATTTACGAACTTACGAAAGGGGAGTGGAAGCCGAAACTGGTGCTTGTGGAACTGCATCAATTTCCACCGCATTCACTTTATTTAGCCGAGGGCAGATTAATGAAAGTGTTTCAATTATTCCAACAAGTCAAATACCTTTAAAGGTGAATATTGTAAAAAATAGTGATGTCATTGATGGATTTGAACTAACTGGTCTTGCTGACAAAATTGGCTATTTTGAAATTGATATTGAATAAAAATTGAAGGAATTTTTAATAATGGAAATTAATTTTTTAGAACTTGCAAAAGAAAACTCTGAATATTGCAAATCAATTAGAAGAGCAATTCATCAAAATCCTGAACTATCATTTAATGAAATTGAAACATCTAAATTAATTGCTAAGGAATTGACTAATTTAGGAATAAAAAATTTCTTTGCATTAAAATCAAGTCCTGAAGTGGCTGATAACAATATCGGGGTAATTGGAGTTCTCGGGGTAGGCGAGAGGACACTTGCACTTCGGGCGGATATTGATGCATTGCCTATTGCTGAATCAACAAATTTGGAATTTTCATCACGAAATAAAGGCATAATGCATGCTTGCGGACACGATATGCACACTGCAATTCTACTAACTGCTGCTAAAATATTAAAGGAAAATGAAAATCAAATCAAGGGAAGGATAATATTGATTTTTCAACCTGCCGAAGAAATGCTCCCCGGTGGAGCAAAATTGTTATTGGATAGTAAAATTCTTGATGAATACAAGCCAGAAGCATTTTTTGGACAACATATAAATCCAGAAATACAATCAGGAAAAATTGTAACGAAATCTGGTCCCTTGATGGCTTCTACAGATGAAATTCATTTGACAATTAATGGTAAATCAACTCATGCGGCACAGCCACATCTTGGAGCCGACCCAATATTAGCATCTGTAAATATTATTCAATCTTTTCAAAATCTTCTAACAAAATTTAAAAATCCATTAGAACCCGCCGTAATTTCAATAACTGCAATTAATTCGGGAAATACAACTAATATTATTCCTGATTCTGCCAAAATGATGGGGACATTGCGAACATATAATCAAGAATTACGCGAATTATTAAAAGAAAAAATAAATTCAAATATTATTGATATTGCCAAACAATATGATTGCTCTGTTGAAAATAATATTTTAGAAGGTTATCCACCTTTAATTAACAATTCAGGAACAACCGCATTAGTTCAGAATGTTGCAGTGCAAATTTTAGGTGAAAATTCTTTTGAGATTGCTGAACCCAAAATGTGGGCAGAAGATTTTGCTTATTACACACAAATTGCTCCTTCAACTTTTTGGTTTCTGGGTGTTAAAAACGAGGATAAACCGATTTTTCCATTACATAATCCTAATTTAAATCCAGACGAAAATGCTTTAATTCAAGGAACTGCACTTATGGCAGCAATTGGGATTAAATATTTAAACAGAATTTAGTTTGAAAAACAAAACTATGGATAAAGTCGGCAAACTTTCCATTCACCATCAATTAACTTATATTGAAATCTATCGTGCAAGCGGCTTGGTCTGCCTTGCCAAAATTCAAATTGTGTTGGAATCATTCTATAGCCTCCCCAGTTTGGTGGTAAAGGCAATGAAATTGGATTTTTCATCATAATTACTGCAACTTCTCTCATAAGTTTGAATCTACTGGAGAGCGGCTGACTTTGCTTAGAAGCCCAAGCACCCGCTTGACTTGTTATTGAACGAGTTTTGAAGTACTCATAAGATTCTTCGGGAGTTATCTTTTCTATTGTTCCTTGTATTCTTATTTGACGCTCGAATTGCTGCCAAAAGAAGAGGATTGAAGCTTTTGGATTTAATTCTAATTCTTTCGCTTTTTGGCTTTCGTAATTTGAATAAAATACTAAACCTGTATCATCTATTGTTTTCATTAACAGCATTCTAGATGATGGCATTCCATCGGGCGAGACAGTTGATAAAGCAAATGCATTATAGTCAGGAATATCTTGCTCTTTAGCAAAAAGAAACCAATTAGCACATAGTTCTAATGGATTTCTTGATAAACTTTTCTCTTCTAATTTAAACTTCCCGTAATCTTGATGTTTATCGTCTATTATTTTCATTTTTGTAATTTATATAAAACACAAAATTAGTAAGTTTTAGATGATTTATAATATAAACTTTTTCAATAGTCTATTAATTGGGGTTGGGTATTAGGTATTAGGTAAATTTATTAGAGGTTTTCCATAAATCAATTTGATAATTTGAAAATTTGATAATTTGAAAATGTAGGATCAAATAATCATAGCCCACGAATTTATTCGTGGGAAAATAGATTCCCGTTTGCACGGGAATGACAATTTTGAAATATTTTGGACTTATTGAGATGTGGCACATCTGGCAGATGTGGCACATCTACGAGGACACAAACTTTACCAGCTATAATATTATCATCCCTTCGGGATTACATTCAACTTTACAAACT
>DYLM01000072.1 GCA_020722095.1 Chloroherpeton thalassium | reverse complement strand
ACAATTACCACTGGGATAAACGACAATCCGGTCGAAACAAGAGAACTGATAATTTCTCCCAATCCCGCTTCGGAATATGTGGAAATCCTCCCCCTAAATCCCCCTCACGGAGGGGGAATACAAGGGGGAGGTTCGGAAATCAAAATCTATAACACTTTTGGCGACAATGTAGTCAATTACGAATTACGAATTACGAATTACGAGAATGCAAGGATTGATATATCGCATTTGCCCGTCGGCTTATATTTCATTCAAATTGGAAATAAATACGGGAAATTTGCGAAGGTATAAGAGAAAACAAGCACCCCTATGCTTAAGAATTGTGGTTGATAAAAACTTGTGGTGCATTAAGAAATGAAATAGATTTCATCTATTCCTTATTTGTCTTATTCAAGCTTTCAAAGTATTGTTTGATAAGTCGTTGATAATCAACGGAATATTGCTTTTCGGATTGCTTTAGCATTTGCTCCATTAGAGCTTCTTGTCCTTCTTGGGTAGTAAAGTCAATCTCGTCAGGCGATTGCAAATTGAAGTTTTTGCCTTCTTTTGCCTCACGCCGATTTTCTTTATCGCGTTCGTTTTCGGAACTCATTAAATCAAGCAATTTAGCTAAAATTCTTTCTTGTTTCTTTAGAGTTTCGGGTCGTATTCCATTTTGACGCATTTCGGACATTGTTTCGTCCATTTCCTTCTTGATTTTTTCTAAATCGCTCTGTAATTTCTTGCCTTCGGGGGTATTGCCAAATTTTTTAGCCTCATTTTGTAATTGTTGCATAGTTTTTTGAGCATCTTGTTGATTTTTCATAATTCTTTGGTATTGGGCTTGCTGTTCGGGCGACATTCCACCAACATTACCTTGTCCCTGACCTTGTTGCATTTGTTGCATCATCTGGCTTATTGCTTGTTGTTGTGCAGCTAATTGTTGCAATTTCTCGCCCATTCCTTGCCCGCCAGGGTTCATTGAATTTGGTTCGCCCGAGCCTCCTGGATTAGGACAAGTTCCATTGGACTTTTTCATTGCTTGTAGCATTTGTTGCATCTGTCCAATGGCATTATTCATATTGCCAAGTGCTTTTTGTTGAGATTGAGCGATTTGACTCATTTTCCTATCAGTAAAATTTTCCAAGGCATTGTTCATTTCTTGCAATGCTTCGGCAATTTGATTTGCCATTTCGGGTGTTATTGCAAATGAACGCTCGCCTAATTCCATCATTCGTTCGGCAAGTTTCATTGTAGCATCAAATTGACTCATTTGCTGACGACCAAGTTCGGGAATTGTGGAGGAACTTCCGTCAGTATTTTTGGTTTTATTCAATAAATTTTCTTGATTTTTGGATAATTTAAGCATATCGCTTATTGCTTTTTGCATTTGGCGAATGGCTTCCTCCGAACTTTGCTTATCCATTTCATCTTTCAACTTTTGCATTTTATTTTTGAAATTTGCCAATTTCTTCTGTGCATTTTGCATACTTTGTTGGGACTTTTGTTGCTTTCCACTCTGCATTTCCTGCATTGCTTGGTCCATTTCTTGTTGAGTGTTGTTTGCATCTAATGCCTTTTGTGCATCCTTCAATTCATTCATCGGCATAGGATCTTTCTGGAATTGTTGCATCATTTTTTCAATTTCCTTCAAATCCTTTTCTGCTTGCTCAACTTCTTTTTTCAATTGCTCTTGTTTTTTAGCAATTTGCTCTTTTTCTTCTTTTGTTAAATTCTTGTCATTTAATTTATTGGCTAATTCTTCTTGTTGGTCTTGCATTTTTTCTGCTTTGCGATTCGTAGCATCAATCTTTTGCTCTAATTGCAATCTTTTTAAAATATTCAAAGTTCTTTCAATGCTTTTTCTAAATTGCTCTTCGTTGAATTTAAAATCCTTCAAGGCTTTTTCCATATCTTCTTTGGAAAGTTTTTGCATAGCTTGTTGCATTTGTTGTTGCAATTTCTTTAATGCAGGCGAATCCACTTCCTTCATTAACTTTTGCAATTCCATAAACTTCTGCAAAGTTTCTTGCGAGAGCAAATTATTGTCCTTCAAATTTTCTGTATTTTTTGAAAGTTGCTTTTGCAAATTATCCATCTTATTTTTAAGGTCATTTTGCTTTTTTATCAAGTCTTGGGCTTGCTTCTGTTGTTCCCAATTCATCTGACCTTTGTTTGGATCTTGCTTCAGTTCCCTTTCAAATTGCTCTATGTCTTTTTGCAATTCATTAGATTGTTTGACTACTTGCTCCATATCCTTTTGGATATTCTCTTGTATATTTTCACTTTCGGTAAGTATTTCTTCGAGCGATGGCAATACAGCAGTTAGAACTTGTGTGCGGGCAGTTTTGGGGCCTTTAACTATATCATTATCAGCAACTTCCACAAAAAATTCAAATCTATCTTCGGGCACAATGTCCAAATTCATCAAATTCCAAACGTAAGGAACATCAATTGAATTTCCAGTTTGTAAAATTGGAATCGATATTTTCTTAAATTCCTTATCTGGCGAAGCATATTGCGAATAAGACAATCTATAATATAAATACAAATTTGAAAAACCATAGTCATCGGTGATATTCACTATCATCGGCAAGATTCCGTCTTCGTTAAGTTTAACATCATAAGCAGGTTGCACCAATGTTATCGATGGATATTCATCTTGCAGAGCAATTATTCCATAATTTACAGGTTGCGTATTTTCTTCATTTAATGAATCCATTATTCGAAAATAATAAAAGCCATTCTTTGAAATACGGAAATTGCCATAAGCAGTATTTTTGTCAATTTTCATTTGAACAATAGTTGTATCGGTGCTCGAGAGTGTATCATTTTGCAAACGATTAACAATTACAATTTCTGCGGACTTCAAATTTTTATTGCTTGTAATTGTGAAATTGGCTGACGAGCCGACCAGAGCAGTAATGTCTGCGTTCTGCTCATTTAATTGACGAGGCTCATATTTTGTATAACTTGGGAAAATAACATTGCCATTCAATGAACGAATAAAGGGCTTTTCATACACAATAACGCGTCCAATATCGGTAGTTACTTCGGTATTTAACCAGTTAGCAACCGCATAATATTCAAAGGAGTTAGTTACATTGGTAAAAACAAAATTGTAGGTATTATTTGTGTCCAATCGCAAAGTGAAACTATCAAAATCCTTGCTTGTATTTTCTTTTATAAATAACTTAATGGTTTCGGGTGCTGTTCCAAATGCTTTTACTTGAATTCTAATATCTGTATTAATTAGAATCTTTTCATATTTTGGATTGATTTCAAGTGAAAATGGAGCGGGCGGAACAAAAGACATTTTCCAATTTTGTATTCTATAAAAACCACTGCCAAGAGAGTTGCCAAAAAATGAAAAACCCGAAAGCAAAATTGTACTTGTGAGCAGTAAATATAACGCAATAATATAATTTTTTCTTTTATCAATTATAACATTAAAATTCTTGTTTTGGGTTGCTTGATAAGTATCGGAGAATGATTGCAAGGCTAACTGGGTGGAAGTCCCCCGTGAATTACTTGCTAATTGAAATAATTGCAACGAGTTAGAAAGCCTATCCTTAATATCTTCGTAGAAATTTCCAATTTGTAAGGCAATTGAATTTGTATCCATTGCACCAGCAAATCCAAACGAACGCAATAAATCTTTAACTGCAAATAATCCAAATGGAACAATAAACGAAAGCCAAATTGTTAAGTAAAAACATAATCTAACTGCTGACTGAAAATGCCCAAAATGTTCCAAAATAGAAAACAATAGAACTGATATTTGCAAAATTATTATTGAAAGCAATAAACCCCAAACAAAGTTATTTGCATAATACAATGACCGAGTTCGGAGCAAACGATTTTTTAATTTATTATATAAAGATTTGGAATTTTCCATTTTCATTTTATTTTTTTATTAAAGATTTAATTAAATCTCTCGATTTTGTTAATAGCAATTAAAATACTGCTTTTAGTTAACTTTTTTATTTTGCTGCGAAAGAACCCAAACGACTATGTTAGTTCCAAATTTTAAGGCTAATTCTCTTTTTTCGGGGCTATCTTTATGAACTTCTGGGTCTGCCCATCCATCACTTGGATTTGATTCTAAAGTTAGTAAAACACAAAGCCTTCCTTGATAGAATAAACCTTGACTTTTTGGCGGTTTATTGTCGTGTTCGTGTATTTTAGGCACACCATTTGGAAATGGAAATTGAGCCGAGAATAATGGATGACTAAATGGCAAATCTACAAAATCTTGATTAGGAAACACTTTCTTCATCTCTTTCTTGATGTACTCTACCAAACCATAATCGTCATCAACATACAAAAATCCACCATTTTCTAAATAAGCACGCAAATTTACTACTTCTTTGGAAGAAAAATTGATATTTCCGTGTCCTGTCAAGAATAACATAGGATAATTGAATATCTCGTCGGAAGATAAATCTACATATTTGTAATATGGATTAGTTTTGATATTTGTATTTTTTGCGATGTATTTCAATAAGTTTACCTCGCAAGAAGGATCATTATACCAGTCGCCTCCGCCCGAATATTTAACGCGTGGCAGAACAAATCCACTTGATTCCTTTTGGGCAAGCAAATAAGACAAATTAAATATTACTAATAAAGCAATATTCAATATAATCAAATTTGCCTTATTTATTGAGAATTTCTTCATCTAAAGCATTCCTAATGTTAATTTTGCTTCTTCTGATAATAAACTTGGATCCCAAGGTGGATCGTAAGTAAGCAACACCTTTGCGTTCTTTACTTCGGGAATTTCCTTGATTTTTAGTTCAACTTCCCCGACCAAACTTCCAGCAACTGGGCAAGTTGGGGCGGTTAGAGTCATCAGCACAACTACTTCATTTTCAGCAGTAATTTTTAAATCGTAAATTAATCCCAAATCGTATATATTCACAGGTATCTCAGGATCGTATATAGTTTTCATTACTGAAATTACTTTCGTTTCTAATTCAAAAGGTGTGATTTCAGACATAACTTTACTCTTTAGTTTCTTTTTTGATAACATCATTTAGAGTATGCCAAGCAAGCGAAGCACATTTCACTCGCGAAGGATAATCTTTAACACCACAGAATACTTCTAACTCTTCGTCAATTTCATCGATGTGTTCGCAACCTTTGGTTATTATATCGTGAAATTGATGAGAGATTTCTTCAATTTCTTTGATAGTTTTACCTTTTACCATAGAAGTCATAATCGAAGCAGAGGCTTTTGAAATTGCACAACCATTTGCTTCGAAAGAAATATCTTGGACTTTGCCATCTTCAAATTTTAAATACAAATCTAATCTGTCCCCACACAGAGGGTTAAATCCCTCTGAATGGAGTGCATTATGTTCAATTTTGCCCCAATTTCGAGGATGTTTATTGTGATCAAGAATAATTTCTTGATATAATTCATTTATTTCACTCATTTTATTCGAAAGTTTCAATAACTTGTTTTAAACTTTCGATAAAAACGTTTATGTCGTCGATTGTATTGTAAAAAGCGAAAGATGCACGTGTTGTGGCGGTGATACCAAAGTGCTTCATTGTTGGCTCGGTGCAGTGTTGCCCTGTGCGAACAGCCACTCCGCATTTATCCAATATTGTTCCTACATCGTGCGGGTGAATATCTTCCAAAATGAATGAAATCAAACTTGCCTTTTCTTTGGCAGTGCCAATTACTTTAACTTGTGGAATTTCAGCAACTTTTGCATTTGCATATTCTAATAAATAATGTTCATATTTAGCGATATTTTCCAGTCCGATAGAATTTACGTAATTAATTGCAGAGCCCAAGCCAATAGCACCTTCAATATTTTGAGTGCCTGCTTCAAAAATTCCAGGTACATCTGCAAATAATGTTCTCTCGAAAGAAACTGCCTTAATCATATCGCCACCTGTTTGATAAGGTTGCATAGTTTTAAGCAAAGGCATTCTGCCCCAGAGAACTCCGATTCCTGTTGGTCCGTAAATTTTATGACCCGAAAATACCAAAAAGTCTGCTCCCAAATCTTGAACATCAACTTTTACGTGTTGAATTGATTGAGAAGCATCCATAACGGTAACTGCTCCTACTTCTTTTGCTTTTGCAAAAATGTATTTAATTGGATTTATTGTTCCAAGCGAATTGGAAATATGAACAACAGACACAATTTTTGTTTTATTAGTAAGCATTTTCTCGTATTCTTCCAAAATCAATTCGCCATTATCATCAAAAGGAATATATCGCAATATTGCTCCTGTTTCTTTGCAAAGTTGTTGCCAAGGAACGATATTTGCGTGATGTTCCATTTCGGAAACTATAATTTCGTCACCTTCTTTTATGTGAACTTTGCCATAGGAATGTGCAATTAAATTTAAAGATTCTGTAGCACCACGGGTAAAAATTATTTCTTCGGCAGAATTAGCATTTATGTACTCTTTAACAATTGTTCGGACGCCTTCGTAAGCATCGGTTGTTTTTTGGGATAGTTGATACACACCACGATGTATATTTGCATAATATTTGTAATATAAGTCCATCATTGCTTCCACTACTTGACGTGGCTTTTGGGTTGAGGCTGCACTATCCAAATAAACAAGTTTTTTCCCATTCATTTTTTGTGAGAAAATTGGAAAATCTGCACGATACTTTAAAGCATCGAATTGACAATTGCTGTCTGTGTTCATAAATCACCTAAATAATTATAAGTTAAATATTTGTAAATTAATTTAAAATCAAACACAAAATTAACTTATTTTAAACAATTGTTAGTAAAAAATGTTTTAAAATTGGGATAATAGACAAAAATAATGCTGGAAAGTGTGTAAGTTTTTAATATACTATGATTTGCAGCAATTCAAAACAAGTGTGATGTGATAATTATAAGCAACATTTGTTATTGAAATTCATAGACTTACAAAAAAGACAGCAAAAAAAAGTTAGTAAAGAAAATGTTAAATAAATAGGCTGTCTTATTTATTAAAGGCAGCCTTGTTATTTTTTGATATAATATAGTTTATCTAATTCCAGATAATTCAATTATTATCTCTTAAGATTATTAATCTCTTGAAGCATTGTATCCGAAACAGTAATTGTCCTTGACGCTGCTTCGAACGCTCTTTGAGTGGAAATCATATCAGTAAATTGAGTAGCAATATCAACATTTGATTGCTCCAATGCATTTGCTTTGATAGAAGTGGATTGGAAAATATCTCCTGCTGTGCCGATTTGAGGATAGCCACTATTTGGTGATACAACAAACATATTGTCGCCCGCTCGCACTAATCCCTCTTGATTTTGGAATTGAGCCACAGCTACCTGCCCAAGAACTTCGCTTTTGCCATTAGTGAATGCGCCCCAAATCTGTCCGCGATCATCAACCGTCAAATCCTCTAATGTTCCCATTGTATAACCATCTTGGTTAGAGAAACTTGCAGAATTTGGCATTGAGTAATTTGTCAGTCCGCTTATTAATTGATTTGGTGGAGCAAGCTGTATGCTGATGTTATTTGTTGCATCAAACACACCAACACCAAGCAAGGTGTTCATATCTCCAGTATTTAGAGTTATGGTTTGTGGTGTTGCTAATGTTCCATCTGCATTGAAAGTAATTGTAGAGTCGGTAGTTGGCAGCGTTATTGCATTACCATCTAAAGTTGCCGATAGTGAGAACTCATTTGCATTTGCTGTTTTGGTAAATAAAAATTCCAAAGTATGCACTCCACCAACATTGTCGTAAATGTTCATACTTGTTCGGCGAGTATCGCCAGTTGCTGAATTGGAATTTAAATTGCCAGTCATCGAAATTGTTTCAGTTTGATGTGGTGGTGAAATTACATCGTTGGAAATCTGAATATTGTTCAATGTCCCGCTTAATATTGAATTTCCTGCTGAATCTCTCATTATTTTGCCATTTGCATCAACCATCACATTGTAGCCTTGCAAAAATGCACCAGTGCTACTATCCACAAAATTCCCTTCTATGTCGCGGGAAATTGCTCCCGCACGCGAATATTGTTGGATTCCATCTTGATTATAAATAAAAAATCCTTCTCCTGCTAAAGCCAAATCTAATGGTCTTTCGGTGGTTTCTATTACTCCTTGTTGCATATTTTGTTGGATGCTACCTAATTTAACACCCAACCCCATTTGCAATGGATTTTTTCCACCAACACCAAAGCCATTAGTTTCGTTTGGTTTTCTGCCACGAGTATATATTTGATTGAATTGCTCTTCAAAATTCGCTCTGTTAGATTTATATCCAACAGTGCTTGCATTAGCTAAATTGTTTGATATAACATCAAACTTTTGCTGATGTGCCCTTAACGAGCTTGTTCCTATTGAAAGGGATCTGCTTAGTCCCATTTATTCCTCCTTGAATATATTGTCCTATTTGTTTTGATTTCTCGGTCATTCGAAATCAATTAAGGTTTCCCAACATAAATGTTCAGGTCCAACCTTATTTCACGCAAAAACAGCGGAATCTATGTTTGTAATAACGCTTTCATCCATTTGACTTTTATCAAATAATGTAACAACAGTTTTGTTAGGAACATTAACGATAAAGGCAGTATCGTCGAGCATTACAAGTGATTCGCGGCAATTTTTATTTTCTGCTTTGGTAATAGCACTTTCCAATCTATCTAATTGGTTTGCGTCCAAATCAATTTCTCGGCTTGCCATACGCGTTTGTGCGTGACCTGAGAATTTTAATTTTTTTAATTCATCGTTAAAAATTTGAGTAAAGTCAACTGTATTATTTCCACCATTGCTCCTTGCTGGTGTGTGCTTAAGATTGCCAATACCACCAACGGGCAAAAAGGGTACTTGTATTCCGTTAATTTCGGGCATAATTCACCTCTAATTTTCAGAAATAATTTCAGTTATTTTATCAAATGCAAATTCTTTTTCATTCACGGTTAAATAAGTTCCATCTGATTTGAATTTTACAGAATTAATTTTGCCTACAAAATAAGTCTCGGCAAATGTGGTAGCTCCACGAGAATCCCGCAATTCTACTTCGAAAGAATAATCACCGCTATCTAATGAATTTCCATTTTCGTCAGTACCGTCCCATTCTACGTTATGTTCGCCTTTGTCTAAGTTAGTATGATCGAGTGTCATTGTTTTCACAAGACTTCCATTTGCATTGTAAATTCGAATTTCGCCCGACACATTATCGTAAGGTGAAGAGAAGCCTAATTTAACATTATTACTTCCGTCAAATACAACTTCGTTACTCGAAATCTTCGCCGTTTTGCCAATCAACCCAGGTATTGCAGTATTGGTTAAACTTTGCGAAAACATAGAATTCGAAGCTATCTGCTCTTCTAACAATGAACGAATGTCTGTTAATTGTTCTAATTGTGAGAATTGAGCAAGCTGAGCTGCAAACTCTTGGTTATCGTAAGGTTTTAGTGGGTTTTGTGCTTTCAATTGATATGTAAGCAATTTTAAAAACTCATCTTTTCCCAAAGCTGAATTTCCTATTGCTTTTTTAGTTAACAATTGATTGCTACTTGTTGTTGTTACTTCCTGTATCATCAAACAACTACCTCCTGTTGTTGCTTTTTGTCTTCATTCTTTGAATAATTTCTGATAATGTTCAAAAATTCTTTCCATTCTTTGTTGTTTTCCTGCTTTCCATTCCTTTCATCAGAATATTGTGTTGTATAATTTTGTTCAAGTGAAGAATTATTCTCAATCCTAAGTATAATATTCTCCGATTTAAAACCTTGACTAATCAACGCATCTTTTAACTGATAAGTAGAACTATCAAGTTTATCAATGGTTTGCGTGGTATTTGCCTTTATAACAATATTTAGAACATCATCTTTCATAGATAAATTTACAAATATTGAGCCAAGATTTTCGGGTTTTAATTGCATTGTTGCCTTATAGGTTTCTCCATTTTTCAACACCTTGGTCATTTTTTCAACGTATTGAGGAATATCTTCGAATTTAACATTTGTAAAAGTTGCAAACTTTGTTGGTTTTACTTGATTATTGAATGTTTTAATTTCGTCCATATAGCCTGATGGTTTGGTATAGATTTGCTCTTTGTTTAATTCTACTTCTAATTTCTCGTCGACTTCTTTTTGATTTGGCAAATAAGTTTCGGAGTTGTTAGATTTATTTTGTGTAAAATTATAATTTTCAGTTTTATTACTTTCAACAACTCCAGATGTTTTAAAATAACTTGAATTTGAAAAATCATTATCTTTAGTCAATAAAGTTTCGGGCTGATTTGGTTTGGATCTTTGAATAATATTTTCAACATTTGAATTAACTATTGTCTGTATGTTGTTGTTTCGCTTAAGTGCGTTTTTGGTATTTTGTTCCATTTCTGGATTTATTGCATAATGATTTAATTTTTCCAAATTGGTTAAAGTTGGCTTTTGCTCTGCTGTTATTTTGTTTTCTGGT
>DYLM01000071.1 GCA_020722095.1 Chloroherpeton thalassium | reverse complement strand
AGTTAAATCCTTCCAAATGTTCAAAACCTTCGGAAGGATATAATACATTTTATTCTTTTATCATCTTAACAATTTCGCGGCATGTGCCGTAATCAAGCAGCAATGTATATAGTCCACGTGCGTATTTGGATAAGTTAAGTTCCACAAAATGATTTGATTCATCTAAGTTGTAATGTCCTAACCATTCTGTATTGCCTTGCATATCCATTATTGACACATTTACTAAGCCACTAAACTTGCTATCTAATTTCAATTTTGCAAAATCATTAACAGGATTGGGATACAAATAAGAATCAGATACTTTATATTCTTTAACTCCGTTTGGATCGTAATTATACAGATCAGTTCTTATTGCAAAGTTACTGTGATCATTTTCGCTAACTGCACCTAACATTATTTTATATTTAGTGCGAATATTTTCCCTAATATCGCATAATACATAACTTGTATCAGTGTAATTAGTATATACAACCTGAGTATTTCCCACCCAAGAGTTAGGATAATATTTATCTATTACTAAATCGTAACCAGTTGCTCTATCTACTTTATTCCATACAATTTTAATTGAGTCATAGAAAAACTCAGTACTTTTTGAAGGCTCAATAATTTGTGGCGTTTCTAAATAACCATTTGGATTTATAAATGAGTAAACTTTAACAACTTCTGATTCTTGATCTGGTATTTCGTCATTTTTCCTATATGAATAAGAAGATGCTGAAACTTTATAAGAACACCTATACCTTAAATCCTTAACAACTATAAATGTGTCTTTTGTTTCAATAAATAGTTTTGTTTCATTCCTCATTTTTGTTGGGAATATCTCTGTTGGCGGATATTTTAGAAATTCTTCATTATATTTGCCATCTATTGTTATTTTATAGGTGTCTGCGCCTTCGATTTTTTCCCAATTAAAAATGGCAGTGGTACTATCTAATGTATAATTTGATATTTTATTATTATTAAGTGGCAAAGGAGGCATCAAAGTTGTTTTACCATAATTTCTAAAATATATCCCCTTGGTTCCTTCGGCATCATAATTACCTTCACCATTTAATTTGCCAGCAATGAAAATTTTGTTTGTATCAATGTAATCTGCATATACAATGGTACTTGGGTCGCCACTAACTGGCAAATGTATTAGGTCCCAATGCTTACCTTGATTTGTTGTTTTCATTGAAAAAAACGACATTCCTTTGTATTCAATATTTCCATTTACTAATATATCTTGATCAGTAATTGCAACAAAACTACTGAGACTAACAACATCAAAAGCTAATGGAATATCATTATATGTTTTAAAGCCATTGTAAGTAATAAGTAATCTATTATACAAACTATCCCTTTCCTTGAAATTATTATCGTGCAACAAAATAATTCCGACATCTTTATTTATCATCTTGAGTTCTTTAATTTGAAAATTTCCTTTTTCAAAATTAAATTTTAGCTCTAAACTATCCCAATTTTTTCCTTTATTATTTGAATAATGAATTTTTTTATTGTATATAACTTGTACATAACCAGATTTATCACAAAATAGTGCTTTTTGAGGAAGTAAGTTAGTAACATAATCTAAACTGTGAACTAATTGATAATTGTCCCAACAATCATTAGTTTGATATATGTCAAAAGTCGTTTTTTCATTGTTAGAATTAGATAAAATGCAGTACCCTTCATTCTCATTTATCATTTGTAAATCCATACAAGAACTTCCATCTATTTGATTGCCCGGAAAAAGTTCTTTCCAACTTTCACCTCCATCTTTAGAAACAACTATTCTTGTCAGCCAAGGGTCTACATAGTGGTATATCGAATCGTATTTTTTATACATACCATAATACAACAATGTATTACTTGAAGGATATGAGACACCTCTTGTTACAAATGCATTGTCTGCTGATGTAGGTCCATGCGAAGGTGAGGCATATTTAGGTATATCTTTTTTTATTAAATGCCAGTTAATCCCACCATCTGTAGTTTTAATAACAAACATACCGAAATAATATCCATATTCTGGGTTATATCGCAGCATATCTTCATTCTTGTGTAAGTTTACATTTGTAACAGCTGAAATAAAATTATTTGAATCTAAAAAAGCGATAGGTCTATAAATTAAAGCATTATTTGGGGAATAATGAGGGCTATAATATATGGGATCAAATTTTGTAATTTGTTGAGAAAATGAAACTATTGTCAAAATAAAGAACATTATAAATATTTTAAATAAATTTTTCATAATTTCCTCTCTTTACTCTTCTTCACATATCGTAAAGCAATCATAATCCGGATCTGTACATACTGAATTAACATCAGCTGACATATTTATCATTTCCAATTGGTTATTAATATCTCTGCCTACAACGAGAGTATAAATACAACAACCAATATTATCGCAAGGCTCTAATGTTGCCGATTGTCCATTAATTGGGTCTAAGTATCCAACCCAATGATAACATCCCTTAACATAAAATATGTAAGGATGTGTATTTTCACCCTGTGGGACACAGGTAGAGTACGGAATATACAAATCTATTGTTTCAACAAGAAATTGCATTGTAAATTCAAGTGCTTCTTTTGGGCTTACTACATTTGTGCAAGTTTCTGGAGAAAGTTTAATACCTCCATTTTCTGAAATTTTGATATCGCAATCATTTCTACAAGGATTCCATCTATAACTAAAAGTTACAGTAATTATACAATCAGTCCCTGGGTACACAATTGGAATTGTAGTCTCACTAACCCAAGGACCAGCTTGTTCACATATATCATCACATAAATTTTCATCTATTGCATAAGTATAATTTGCTGTGATTATTAATACAGCGAGTAATATTAAAATTTTCGAAAATATATTCATTATTTTCATATAAACACCTTTTGTTATTTTTTTAAAAATTGTAAAATTTTTGTTTTTATTCCCACAGCGGCGGAATAAAAACGGGAATTGTCTCTCTTTTCCGCATAGCTGCAAACATAGAAAAACCCTACATTTGCAGCAGTTGCTTAGGAAATTTGAACTCCACATTCATAATAAATAATTTTCTAAATAAATGGAATGATGGTAATTTTTCTCTCTTCTTGTAATTTTGCTTTTTAGGAATTTGCGTGTTGATACAATAAAATACCTGAAGTAAAGTCCACAATAAGCCAATAAGCCAATAAGCCAATAAGCCAATAAGCCAATAAGCCTATTCTATGCCCTATTCCGAACTTGCCGTATAATGTTTCATCACTCATTTTTGTACTTTTATTGCTTTTGCAATCTTTCTTTTTACTAATTTACAAAAAAAATATTAAATTCAACAAATGTATAACACATTTTGTAGACAAATATTACAAAATGTGTAAAAAAATAACAAGGCTAATTTTTTAATCAGAACCTCCCCCTTAATCCCCCTCACTGAGGTAGAATTTAACAAAAAAATAGGCTGTCTCATAAGTCAGAGTTGCTGTCATTCTCACGAAAGTGGGAACACATAAATCAGCTCTGGCAGTGGATTACCGTTTGCACGGGAATGACAAGTTTGAAATATAATGGACTTATGAGACAGCCACGCAAAGACGTCCAGCGCCCAACACCTATTAGTTGTCTAAACAATTTTAAAACAACATTTTCAGCACTTAATTAATTGATTTAAAAGAATATTTTTAGTAATCTTATTCAGTATTTCAATTTTTTTTCGTAAATTTGTTTTCTATCTTTTTTCAAAACTAAATATTTGTTACAATTATGTTTGAAAACTTACAGGAAAAGCTCGAAGGTGCTCTGAAGCGATTTAGAGGTCAGCATAAAATATCAGAAGAAAATATATCAGAAGCCTTAAAGGAAATTCGGATTGCCTTGCTTGATGCAGACGTAAACTTGCAGGTTGTCAACAAATTTATTGAACAAGTTAAAGAAAAAGCAATAGGGTTGGAAGTTAAAGGAACTATCAAACCAGAACAATTAATCGTAAAAGTTGTTAAAGACGAGTTGGTAGAATTAATGGGCTCCAAGATGAAAGATATTACTTTCTCGCCAAAGCCCCCTACAATAATTATGGTTGCAGGCTTGCAAGGTTCGGGTAAAACTACATTTTGCGGCAAATTAGCTAAAAATTTACGCAAACGTGGTCGCCAACCATTGCTTGTTGCTGCCGATGTTCATCGTCCCGCTGCAATTTTGCAATTAAAGCAATTAGCCGAGCAAATCAAAATTACTGTTTATAGCGAAGAAGGCAAGGATGCTCTTTCGGTTGCTCGGAATTCTTTGGATTATGCCAAGAAATTTGGACGCGATGTGATTATCGTGGATACTGCTGGTAGAACAACAATTGACGAAGTGATGATGAAGGAAGTTCGCGATATTGCTGATTTAATTCAACCAACCGAAACTTTGTTTGTAATTGATTCGATGATTGGTCAGGATGCAGTTGTTACAGCCAAAGCATTTAACGAAGCCTTGTCGCTCACAGGTATTGTTCTCACCAAACTTGATGGTGATACTCGTGGCGGTGCAGCGATTTCTGTGCTTGATGTAGTTGGTAAGCCAATCAAATTCGTCTCGTCTGGCGAAAAACTTGACTCACTCGAGCCGTTCCATCCCGATCGTATTGCTTCCCGTATCTTGGGTATGGGCGATATTGTATCATTAGTAGAAAAAGCCGAACAACAAATTGATGAGAAAGAAGCTCAAAAATTAGAAGATAAAATTCGCAAAAATCAATTTACTTTTGATGATTTCTTGGAACAATTGAATATGGTTCGTAAAATGGGCTCGCTTAAAGACTTATTGGGTATGTTGCCCGGTATGGACAAAGCCTTGAAGAACGTCAATATTGATGATAAAGCTTTTTCTAAAGTAGAAGCAATGATATTCTCGATGACCAAAGCCGAAAGAAATAATCCAAAATTAATCAATGGTTCTCGTAGAATGCGTATTGCCAAAGGTAGCGGAACAAAAGTGCAAGACATCAACAATTTGCTGAAGCAATTTGAACAAATGCAAAAAATGATGAAAAATTATGTTCACGGGAAAAAAGGTAGATTTATGCCTCGTATTCCGGGGTTGAATTAAAAAATAATTAATTGGAAAATAGAATTATAAAATAGAATTAAATAAAATTTAAAAAATAAATTATCAGGATAAAATAATGGTAAAATTAAGATTAAGAAGAAAAGGCTCCAAACATCGTCCAGTTTATGATATAGTTGCTGTTGACGCAAGAGCTAAACGCGATGGCGCGTTTTTGGAAAGATTGGGCTACTACGACCCAAACACTAATCCAAGCACATTTAAAGTTAATCACGAGCGAGCAATCTATTGGATGGGAGTTGGCGCTCAGCCAACATTAGTTGTTCATCACATATTAAGTAATGATGGTGTATTATTACGCAGGGCCTTGCAGTTTAAAGAAAAAACAGAAGCAGAAATCAACGAAGCTGTTGAAAAACATAAAGTTATTGCTGTTGCTCGATACAAACGTCGCCAAGAATTACGCAAGAAAAGAATAGTTGCAAAAAAGAAAGCAGAAGCTGAAGCAAAAAATGCCGAGAAAAAATAAATAAAAAATTACAATTTTTAGTAAAAATATTTTGTTATTAAAAATAATTTTCGTAATTTTGTATTCTCATTTTTACTGGGGTGTGGCCAAGTGGTAAGGCAGCGGTTTTTGGTACCGCCATTCAGAGGTTCGAGTCCTTTCACCCCAGCATTTTTTTTATGTAGTTATTGTTTTTTATATTAACTATATTTATTTAAGCAAGATTTATTCCATAAATTATAAAACAATAAGTATATTTATATAAAATTAATCTAAAAAAGAAATGCACGATTTTAAAATAGCCACTGGTCGCTCCAATCCTCAACTTGCAAGTAGAGTTGCTCACAGTCTTGGAATTGATCTTTCCGAAACAACAATTCATAACTTCAGCGATGGAGAAATTTGGGTAAAGTTCGAAGAAAACATTCGCGGTATTGATTTGTTTATTCTTCAATCTACTTTTCCTTCGTCCGATAATATCTTTGAGTTATTGATGTTGATTGATGCTGCTAAAAGAGCGTCTGTTAAAAGAGTTACTGCTGTTATTCCATATTATGGATATGCCCGTCAGGACAGAAAAGACCAACCAAGAGTAGCAATAACTGCTCGTTTAGTGGCAAATTTATTAGAGCGTGCTGGTGCCGACCGTGTGATAACAATTGATTTGCATTCATCGCAAATTCAAGGCTTTTTTGATATTCCATTAGATAATTTATATGCTTCGCCTGTATTGCTTAAAGCAGCAAAAAGATTAAATTTGGATAATATTGCAGTTGCAGCTCCCGATGTTGGATCGGTAAAAACTGCTCGCGCTTATGCAAAACGATTGGACGAGGCTAATTTAGTTTTAATCGACAAAAGACGACCAACTCATAATGAAGCCGAAATTATGCATATTATTGGTAATGCAAAAGACAAAAATGTATTTATTGTTGATGATATGATTGATACAGGCACTACTTTTTTAAATTGTGCTGATGCAATCAAGAATCAAGGTGCTAAATCAGTTTATGGTATTTGTGTGCATCCAGTGCTGAGCAATAATGCTATAGAGAAAATTGAAAAGAATGAGTCATTAACAAAATTATTTGTTACTGACACTATTCCATTACATAGAACAAGCGATAAAATTGAAGTTGTTTCCGTGGCTGATTTATTAGCAGAAGCCATAATTCGCACTCACGATGCAAGATCAATTTCTTCATTATTTGAAATAGAAAGATAATTATTTTTTAATAAAAAACTAAAAAGGTGTTTGATGAAAACATTAGAGCTAATTGCCCAAAAAAGGGAAGTAGGCAGAAAAGCCACAAGAGATTTAAGAAAAAATGACTTAATTCCAGCTTGCTTTTATGCAAAAGGTAAAGAAAATGTGAATTTTGTTGTAACAGCTAAGGACGTTCGTCCATTTATTTACACAGCTCACAAACCAATAGCAAAAATCACGATACAAGACACAGGTGAGAAATTTGATGCTGTAGTTAAAAGTGTAAGTTTCGACCCAGTAACAGATAAAATTTTACATATTGACTTTTTAGGATTAATTCCAAATCATCCACTCACTATAGAAATACCTATTATTTTAAAAGGTACACCAATTGGCGTTAGAAAAGGGGGTAAATTATCGCAAGTTATTCATAAAGTGGGAATTACAACCACTCCTGAATTATTAGTTGATGCATTAGAAATTGATATTACTCATCTTGACATCGGCAAACAATTACAATTCAAAGATATTACAAAAGAAGGCTGGCTCTTTTCCGTTCCTCCTTCAGCATTAATTTGCTCGGTTAAGCAAAGCAGAGCATAAGAAGATTTGAGTTAAATTAACAGAATAATATTTGAGATTTTTAGATAAATTAAAGGGCACATAAACAAATGTGCCCTTTTTTTATTTTATTAATTTAACAATAATTTACGAGTATATGCAATCAATCCGCCCGCTTCCACAATTGCCATTCTTGCAGGTGGAATTGGAATTGTATCGAACACCTTGTTTTTTGTAATATTGATTACTTGATTATCTCGTAATTCAATTTCATCGCCAACCTCTGCGTCAATATCGGGACAAGTTATCGTCCTTAAACCTAAATTGATGCTATTTTGGAAGAATATTCTTGCAAAATTCTTAGCAATTATTATCACATTATGCCCAACAAGAGTGGAAACTGCTTGCTCGCGTGAGGAACCAGTGCCAAAGTTATTATCAGCAACAAGTATTCTTGGTTCGGACTTATCTCCATTATTCAATAATTGATTTAAATCTTGCATATCATCAAAAGCAAATTTTGGAGTTTCGCTTGGCAAAACAGTAGCCATATAACGACCCGGATAAATGTGGTCTGTGGAAATATCACTTCCTAATTTATAAATTACTTTCATATTATTTTTCCTCCATAAATTTTCGTGGGTCGGTGATTACACCAGTTATTGCTGTTGCAGCGGCGGCAGCTGGCGAACCAAGATATACTTCGGAATCAGGATTGCCCATTCTTCCTTTAAAATTACGATTTGTTGTTGAAAATGCTCGCTCGCCATCGCCCAATGCCCCTTGGTGAATACCCAAGCAAGGTCCGCAACCTGAATTCATCACCACTGCACCCGCACGAATAAATTCCTCAAGATAACCTAATTGCAATGCTTCTTGGTAAATTTTAAATGATGCTGGGAAAACCAACATACGAGTATTTTTGTTAACTTTCTTGCCTTTGATGATTTCATAAGCTTCACGCAAGTCGTCTATTCTACCATTTGTACAGGAGCCAATCACAACTTGGTCAATTGGCGTGCCTTCTATCGAAGCAATATCTTTTACATTATCCACGTGGTTAGGAGCGGCAACTTGCGGTTGCAAATCCGATACATTTATTTCAATAATTTGCTCGTATTCAGCATCTTCATCAGCCTTCACCATATCGATAAATCCTTGATAATTGGCAACTTGACGCAAATAGCGAACCGTTTCGGCATCTGGAGTAATTATTCCAGCAGTTGCACCAGCTTCTACTGCCATATTTGACAAAGTTAATCTGCCCGAAGTATCCATCGAATCGATTGCACTACCACAAAATTCCAATACCTTGAAATTTGCACCTTGATTAGTTAATTTTCCAATCAAATGCAAAATTAAGTCTTTTGCATAAACTCCGTGCTGTAATTTTCCATTGAAAATTACTTTTATCGAGGCAGGAACCTCCACATTCAGTACTTTTCCAAGTGCCCAAACTGATGCCATTTCAGTAGCACCAATGCCAAAAGCAAAAGCACCCAATGCTCCGTGTGTTGTTGTGTGGCTATCTGTTCCAACCAGCACTGTTCCAGGCAAAACATAGCCATTTTCGGGGAGGATTTGATGGCAAATGCCACCTTCATCGCCACGAATATCGTGGAATTTCTCAATACCTTGTTGCTTGATAAATTCACGAACTAATTTTTGATTTGTAGCTGTTTTTTTGCTTTCAGCAGGAATGCGATGGTCAAAAATAATTGCAATTCGGCTTGGATCCCATACTTTAAGTGGCAAGTCCAAACCCGAATAAATCTGTTTGAATTGATTGATAACCAAAGCAGCGTTTTCGTGAGACATTGCCAATCCTACGCGAGGCTCTACAACTTCGCCGACAGCAACAAAATCCCTGTCAACTGCTTTAGCTAAGATTTTTTGAACTAATGTTTGTTTCATTTTATTATGAGTTATTTTTATGAATAATGATTTATGTGTACCCTCAACCCTATGCTTAAGCATAGGGTTGAAAGACTTTTGTATTATTCCAGTTTGCACAAGAATGATAAATGATTTACCTTTGAGGCTGTCTCATACTTCAATTTGTTTTCTTTGTGTCCTTTGCGGTTAAAATATTCAGATTGCTACGTCAAAAAAGTTGGGTTAAAGACGTCATTGCTAGTCCCGATTTATTGTGACGAAGCAATCTAAAATTAAGTATGAGATTGCTTCGCTAACGCTCCAATTGACGTCTATCCTACATCACCTAACACCTAACACCCAACGCCCAAACACAATTTTCAAATTTTCAAAGTAAATTAGATTGCTTCGTCCAATAAATTGCAACTTTTATTTCTGAATATTTACTTTTATTGCATCAAATTTATTGTTCTGAATAGTTATTACATTATAATTTCCATTTGGCAAATCAGATAAATTAATTTCGATACTATTATTTGATATTGTATTGAATGATTTCACTCTTTGTCCCGCATTATTGATAACAATTACATTCACATCACCAATAAATTGGTTTGTTAAATTCACTTGTCCATTTGATGGATTTGGATAAGCAATGTTATTGAATGGCGAAACCTGCGCAAATACTGAAGTAGTTGGATACTCGCAACTGAATAAAACACCATCGGCGGCATTATACAGACAAGTTGCTGTTTCTTCATCGGAATCAATCAGCGAAATTTCAATTCCCCAAACATTTTCGGGATATTGCTCTTCGCTACCAACCGGTGTGCCTGTTAATGTAACGTATAAACTTTGAATTTTATCTTCATTTTCGATCCAGTAATTGATTAATTCTGTATTGTTTTTAACATTCAATGCTAAATCACGTGAATCAATCCACCCTTCGTTAATACTGTACATTTCCTCCCAATCTTCGTATTCATATTCGCCTAAATCATTATGCGAGTAGCCCATTTCAGTTTTCATTACCATTACCATTGACATCATCATTGCTTCGCCCGACTTTCTTAGGTAAATGTAAGTCCATACATTTGATGTGCCTTCGTTAAAATCCACTTGTGTCGTTTTATCTTCTACTGACATCGAAGTCATTAAGCCAAAGAAAGTTTTGCCCGTATCATCGTAATTGTCTTGCAAATAATCATAGCCATCTTTGGCTGAAAATTGCAATAGATCAATGTCTTGTGCTTTGCTGCTTACAAAAAGCACCACTATCATAGATAGAATTGTAAATAGTTTTTTCATATTAAACTCCT
>DYLM01000070.1:4435-10531 GCA_020722095.1 Chloroherpeton thalassium | reverse complement strand
CTGCACGATTTGTTCCTTTTAAAAATCACCCACGAATAAATTCGTGGGCTATGGATTCCCGTTTGCACGGGAATGACAATTTTGAAATATTTTGGACTTATGAGACAGCCACATTTGGGTGAGGAATTAAAAAAATGTCTAAAGATTTTGTCAATTCACTTGAAAATGTTAATTTTGTAATTCTATAAAAGCCCTATTTGTAATGTGGCTCTGAAAACTAAAAATAGATAATAATTTAGGAATGAAATGAACTATACAGGTCCAAAAGTAAAGTTATCAAGAAAAATTGGTGTTAATATAACTCCAAAATCAGGAAAATATGCATCAAAAAAACCATATCCTCCTGGACAATTTGGTCCTCAAAAGAGGCGTGCAAAGCAATCTGACTTCGGAAAACAACTTTTCGAAAAGCAAAGATTGCGTTTGCAATATAATGTTTCCGAAAAACAAATGAGTAATTATTACGAAAAAGCAAGTAGAAAGGCTGGAAACACTGCCGATAATTTACTCGCTTTGTTAGAAACTCGTTTGGATTCGGTAGTGTTCCGTTCAGGAATTGCCCGCTCTCTTTATCAAGCCAAGCAATTGATCTCGCACGGACACATTAAAGTAAATGGCAAAAAAGTTGATATTTCTTCATATCAATTAAGAGTAAATGATGTAATTTCATTGAAAGAAAAAGCTAAAAACTTACCAGATGTTCAGGATAATATTCGTTATTCAAATGCTCCTGCATATATCGAATTGTCCAAGACTGATATTTCTGCTAAATTACTTTATGTTCCAAATCCAGCAGAAATCCCAGTACAATGCGAAACATCACTTGTAATCGAGTATTACTCAAGATAATTTTTATTATCAAAAATTTCTAAAAAATCCCTGCAAATAAATTGCAGGGATTTTTTTTATAATTTATTCTAAAATCCCTAAAAAAATATTTATTTTTCTTAATTTACTTTTTTTTAAATGGATTTTTTATGAAAAGATATTTTTACTATTTATTTGCTTTAACAATGGCATTTAGCGGAACATTATTCTCGCAAAGTATGAATTCACGCGATTTAACTGTTCCAGTTTGGGCTCAAGTGCAGTCAGGCGACAATCCATCAATTACAATTAATTGGTTCAATTATGGATTTGCTGATAATTTTGTTATATTCAAAAAACTTGCTAACGCAACAACTTGGGGAAATCCGCTTCAGTCAATTATTGATACTTCAGTTAATAAATTTACTGACTATAATGTAAAAATTGGAACAAAATACGAATACCAAATAATTGCTACAGGCAAGAAATTGGTTAAAGTAAATGATTCAACCACTGCTTACGTTAACTTTTCTGCAACCGGCTATATCACTACAGGTATAGAAGTAGTTCCAAATTTGACTAAAGGAACTGTATTAATTTTGGTAGATGAAACTATGAACGAAGGTCTATCAAATGAATTGAACCAAATGAAAGCAGATTTGATACAAGAAGGATATAATGTTGTGATGGCTACCGCTCCTCGAGCAGATACATTTGATAAATCAAAAGTAATATCAACTAAAAATATTATCAATGATATTTACACACAAAACCCAAATTTATCAAATGTAATATTGATTGGACGAATTGCAGTTCCTTATTCGGGGTATCTTGCTCCAGACGGGCATAAGGATCACTATGGTGCTTGGCCCGCTGATGTATATTATGCCGTCAATAATAGTTTTTGGACAGATAAGACAGTAAATAATTCAGATGCAAGTCGTGCAGAAAATAAAAATATTATTGGTGATGGTAAATTCGACCAAACTACACTTGCAACTAATATTGTTGTTCCTTATGCTGTTGGCAGAATTGATTTTAGCAAAATGGAAATGTTCTTTGATAGTTCATTTGCAAATCCAGAGATGGAATTAGTACGCAGATACCTTAGCCGCAATCACCAATGGAGAACTAATCAACTGGAAGTTGTTTGGAAAGGTGTAGTTGATGATAATTTCTCAGCCCAGAGCTACCCCGAAGGTTTTGCTGCATCTGGTTGGCGAGCATTTACCAATTTCTTTGACCGCAATGATGTAATTGCAGATGACTTTATTACTACTTTATCCACAGAACCATACTTATGGAGTTATGGATGTGGCGGTGGAAGCTACACAAGTGCAGGTGGTATTGGCAATTCTACAAATATGAAAGAGAATAAAATAAATGGAATATTTAGCTTATTATTTGGTTCATATTTTGGAGATTGGGATGTGAAAGATAACTTTTTACGTTCTGTTTTGGCTGCCGATCCGGGTGCTTTAACTATAGCTTGGTCGGGAAGACCTCATTGGTTTTTCCATAAAATGAATCTGGGCGAGCCGATTGGCACATCATTATTAGCAACACAAAATAATAATAATCTTTATTATCCCAACATATATTATAATTCTCAATATCCTAATGGAATTCTTTATACTTCAGGTACTCGACAAGTGCATATTGGATTGCTTGGCGACCCAACTTTGAGAATGTTTAATACAAATGCAATACCTCCTACGGAATTAAGTGTTGTTGAGAATGCAGATGGAACAATTACATTGAAGTGGGTAGCTCCCGAAGGTCAAAATTCCAAAAAATACGTGATTTATCGCAATACAGATAAGAATACAAATTATGTTCTCTTAACAGATAAGCCAATTGAGGAAACTAAATTTATTGATAATTTCCTTTACGATGGCACTCTCAATTATATGGTGATGTCGCTTGAATTGGATACTTCCCGCAGTGGCACTTTTTATAATCAAAGTTTGCCTATAACGGGCTCGGTTAAAACGGTTTCTGTTGATGAAGAAATTGCTGAATTTTCAATTTTCCCTAATCCAGTTATTGACAATTTAAACATTAGTTTTGTTGCTAATGCTAATCAATCTATTATAGAAATTTCTGATATTCAAGGAAATATTATTTACCATCAAATTATGGAAACATCAATAAATAACTCTGCAAATTTAAGTTTGAGAATTGCAAATTTAAATGGTAATAAAATTTCTTCAGGAGTTTATTTAGTTAAAATCACAAGTGGAAAACAGACTTCAACTGAAAAGTTTGTGGTTTATTAATAGATTTGTGTTCTTTGGATTTCAAAAAAAACATCGGATATTTTGGAAATATCCGATGTTTTAAATTTTTTGAGATTTAAAGAATGTGTATTATGGACGAACGCCAATTCCAGGACCTTTTCCACCAGTTCTGCGGTTCTTCATCATTTCTAACCATTTGTCGAAGATTGCATCTTGTTTGTCATCAAGAATTTCGTGCATAGCAGCAATCATAGTTTCTGTGCAATCTTTCAATGCTGCTTGTAAAGTTTCGATAGCACCTGTTTCTTCGATTTTTGCTTTAGTTTCTTCATTTAAGGCTTTTAATAATTCACGTGCTTCTTCTTTTGTGATAGCACCGTCTTTTACTTGTTGGATAATGGATTGACGTTGTGCGTTTGCTTCGGCAATAATTTCAGCAATTGCAGTGTGGAATGCAATTCTTGCATTTTTTTCGCAATCTCTGTGAGCAATCATTACTTCTTTAACGAGTGCTAATTGTTCTTCGGTTAATTGTAATTGTTTGAAAATAAAGCGGAATGTGAATTGTGGTACGCGACCGCCAAATAATCTGCCTTCCTCAGCTAATTCTGCAGTAACTTCATTTTCTAATGCCATTGGACGTTCCAAAGATGCACCTTGAATAGAAATGTCTTCGACATAGTCACCAGCTGATACAAAGTTGAATACATCTTCGTAAGTGCCAGTTTCAGTTGGGTCAGTTGGGTTCTTTGTGCAAGATGATACGCTAAACATTAAAGCTACCATCAAAATTGCAAAAATGCCTGTTGTTAATTTGTTGAGTTTCATTTTATACTCCTTTAATTTGTAAAAAATATTTTCGAATTTGATTGTTAGACTATTCAAAATAAAAAAAGGTTTAATCAAAAGTAAAAAAAATTATTTCAGCACAAAACCTGTTTCTTTTGCCCACAAAGTTAAATCTAATTCTTCTAATGATAGTCCAATAGAATTTGCAAAATTAATAAATATTTGTTCAAGTTGTATGTATTTTTTAGAATTAATTGTTTTTGGAATTTCTTGAATTACATTATATTTAGCAAGATTTCGCAAAATATGTCTATCCAAAATTGCTAATCCGAAAAATCCAATATTTCTCAAAAAATGCGAAGCCTCTTTGTAGCCCATTCCGACTACATTTTTTATTAAATTTTCTCTTTTTTCAAAATTACTTTTATCTAAAATAACTATTTGCAGTATTTCAGAATAATTTCTTTTAGCATTTTCAATATGCTTTGCTTTTTGATTATGAAAACGAATGTAGTTATCAGGATTTCTTAATATTTCAGAAATTTCTAAATCTTTGTAATAATATTCTGATTCTTCCAAAATCAGTTGGACTTTTTGAGCATTTTCGGCTTTGCTCATTGGAGTGCATAAGCAATAGCATAATTCGTAGAAATATTTGTTTTGGGGAACGTTTTGGAAATTATTCAATTGAGTGTGAATTTTTTCCTTGTGTTCTTGATAATATAACAAAATTTCTTGTTGAGAATTCAGCATTTTGCAACTTGTAGGAGGTGAGTTAAAGTTTTTTGCTTAATTCTGTAAGTATTCTCTTTTCCTTCTCGTTCAAGCTTTGGTAACCATTTGCAGTGATTTTATCCAAAATCTCATCAATTCTCCTTTGAGTAATTTCCTCTCCCTCAAAAGTAATTGTTGGTCGAGAAGATGATTGTGGCTTAGGCTGACGGGCTTCGTACATACTTTGTTCAAATTTTGATTCTTGCTTGGGTTTGCTCCAAGAATCAAAGAAACTGCTTTTTGGTTCGGATTTTTCGTACATTTGAGAATAAAAATCACGAGTAGAATTTGTATTTGAAGTTTTTTTATTGAATAATTTCCCTGTTAATTTCTCCAATGATTGATAAATACTTGTTTTGCCTAAAAGCAAGATAATCAAAAGTCCAGTTAAGGCTCCGCCTAAGTGAGCGAAGTGAGCTACTCCATCATTAGAACTAAATCCCGAGAACAATTCAATTCCTGCAAATATTATCACGAATAATTTTGCTGGAATAGGAATGAAAAACGGGAACATAAATATCGGACGATTTGGAAATGTCATTCCAAATGCAAGTAAAACACCATAAATCGCTCCACTTGCACCAACAGTTGGACCCACTTGACCAATAAACGGACTTATGAAAATTTGTGATAAACCTGCACCAATGCCCGATAAAAGATAATAAAGTAAAAATTTTCCGCTACCCCAGCGATTTTCTAATTCCATTCCAAACATCCAAAGAGCAAACATATTGAAAAATAAATGCCACAGACCTCCGTGCATAAATTGGTAAGTTAGTAGTTGCCAAAATCCAAAACTATTGCCATCGATATAGTTCAATCCATTTGCAAATAGCGGTTGCAAAGCAAAATAATGAAAAAATACTCGGTCTAATGTTGTGCCCATCATTGGAATAAAACCCAAAATGAAGGTTTCTAAAATATAAACACCCACGTTTATTATTAATAATGTTTTTATCACCGGTGGCATTATCGAACCGAATAAACTACCGCCAAAATTTCTATTTATCATTTATCTAAAGTTTATTTAATTAAATTTAATCTGTTCTTATATTTTTAGGTATTAACAACTAAATACTACTGAACACATAATATTTTGTTTAATTTTCCTTAATTTTAAGATTAACGAAATTGCATTTTAAAAATTGCTTTACTAAGGTTTACTTATGAGTGTTATTGATAAAAATTATCCTCAAATATTGATTAAAAATAATAGTATTTTACGAAAAATCCAATCTGGCTATATGTGGTTATTCGCAAATGAATTGGTTGAATTGCCCGAACTTGCCAGAGGTAGTTTGGTTGATGTTTTCGATAAATACGAGAATAATCTTGGCTTAGGGTTCTATAATCGAAATAGCCTTATTAGCGTTCGCCTATTGAATACTAATTATTTTGATAAAAATGAAATCAAGAAAAGAATTTTGCAAGCAAAATTTCTTAGAGACAGACTTTTAAGTGGAAGTGTGGATTATCGTTTGATTTT
>DYLM01000070.1:0-4335 GCA_020722095.1 Chloroherpeton thalassium | reverse complement strand
TTAATTTCAATTGTTGAAGGACAGAAAACAGGATATTTTTATGACCAAAGATTGAATCGTAAATTTTTGCAAAGCATTTCACGCAATAGCAAGGCATTAGATTTATTCTGTAATGTTGGTGGATTTGGATTGAATGCTGCATATTCAGGGGCAGAAAGTGTGATTGGAATTGATTCTCAAGAAAATGTTATTAATCAAGCAAGAACAAATGCTGAATGTAATAATTTTAATAATATTGATTTCATCAAAGCTGATGTGTTTGACTATTTGAAAACAGAAACAGAAACCTTTGATACAATTATTTGCGATCCACCTGCTTTTACAAAAAGCAAAAAAAATGTGCCACAAGCCATAGGTGCATATTTCCAAGTTAATCGTCTTGCGATGAAGAGGATAAATAAAAATGGCATTTTGCTAACATCAAGCTGCTCGCAACATATCACTGACCAGACATTTTATGACACGGTACAAAAGGCAGCAAAAGAAGCAAAAAGAAGTCTGCGAATGATTTACACAGGATTGCAATCACCCGATCATCCAATACTTACGGCTATGCCCGAAACAAAATATCTCAAATTCTTTGGATTTATAGTAAGTTAATTTCCTTGGCAAATTGCTCAAATTCTAAAAATGCAATTTCTGGCGTGATTTTTTTCATACAATTGAAATGACCAAGTGGGCAAAAACTCCTGCCGATATGCGAACAAGGGCGGCACCAAAGTTTTGTTTCTAAAAGCCGATAATTAGAATGGTAAGGTAAAAAGCCAAAATCTGAACTTGATGAGCCAAAAAAAACAATCATCGGCACTTGCCGAGATGCTGCAATGTGCATTAAGCCAGTATCGTTTGTGAACATAAAATCCGATTCATTTATGATTTTGGCAGAGTCTTGCAAACTTGTTTTACCAGCATAGTTTTGCACCAAACAATTATGTTTCATCAATTCTGTTTCAATTAAATCGCAAATTTGCTTCTCTTTTGCCGACCCCAACAAGTTGAAAGTAAATTTATTTGGATATTTATTATTAATCAATTGAATTAATTCCACAAAATATTCAGGCAACCATTGTTTAGTAAAGTGAGCAGCACCCGGAGCAATCGAAATTGCTTTTGTGTGAGTAAAGTTTTGTCCTGCACTATTTCTTTTATCCGAGAGATACTCTTTTTCGGAATCTAACCAGAATTCCAAACCTTTTTCATCTTCATTTATTGTTAAAAATTCTTGTGCAGTTCGGAAATAATTACCAACAACTGAATAGTTATGAATCTGTGGCTTTTTAAGATATACAGTTGATAATTTATGTTTTCTTTGTTTATTTATAATTGCAATTTTATCATAATCAAGATGTGAAATAATTTTTTTAGAGTATTTATTATTTTGTAAATCGATAATTAAATCAAATTTACTATTTTGCAAATTGTGAAATTTGAAAGAATTATTTTTCAATTCACTCTTAGGAATTTGAATTAAACAATCAATCTGTGGATTATTTTTCAGCACTTGATGGAATTCGCGGAAGGTTGCAAAATGAATTTTACAATTCGGAAATTCTTGGCGAATTGCTCTAATTATCGGTGTAGTGAGCAATAAATCACCGATTGAACTAAGCCGAATTAATAAAAGATTAGTAATTGAAGTGAAATGATTTGTTTTATTCAACATAAATTGTTAATTTTGATAAATTAAAAATACAATTTTACAAAAATAGATGAAATTCTCAATAGAAAATGATGATAATATAATAGTTTTTTCCATCAAGGAGAAATCTATCGGGGCAGACATCGCTCCCGAGATAAAAGCAAAAGTGCTTATTGAAGCTCAACCTGACATAAAAGGGTTGATTTTTGACATTGGAACTGTTGAATCTCTCGATAGTTCGGGCTTAGGTGCTTTTTTGCTTGCTCACCGTACATTACGCGACCATTCAATTCCTGTAATCATAGTTAGTGCAAGCAAATTTGTGCAAAGTTTGATGACAATGACCCAAATCGATCAATTGTTCAAGTTCTACGAAACAGTAGATACAGCAAAAGAATATATTAATAAACAAGTTTTGTAAATTCAACAAATTCAGTAATTTAAACAAATATTGAAATGTATATAGATAAGTCAATTTTAGAAAATGTTTTTGGTGAGAAAATTTCACAGGAAAATTTTTATGAACATCACAATCAATTATCATTACTTGTCGAGAAAGATGAATTGATTGCAACAATGCAAGAGTTGAGAGATAATCCTAACACATCGTTTGATATGTGTGTAGATGTAACAGCTATAGATTGGTTGACCAAACCCTACAGATTCGAAATAGTTTATATTTTATTCTCAACAAAATTCAAAACATATTTGAGAGTAAAGACCAAGGTGATGGAGAGCAAGCCTCATTGTCCATCGGTAACAGGAATATGGGAAAGCGCAAATTGGTACGAACGCGAAACTTATGATATGTATGGAATAATCTTTGATAATCATCCATTTTTGCGTAGATTTTATATGACTGAAGATTACAAAAATCCCGAAACAGGCGAACCAATTTACCCATTGCGTAAAGATTTTCCATTGATGGGAGTTCCCGATTCATTACCATTGCCCCCATATCCCGAAAAATACGGCTATATAGAGAATTAAAATTACAATAGTTTATCGTAAATTACTCCAACAAATACAAAGAGGCTGTCTCACAAGTCAATTTCTTCTATTTTGTGTCCTTTGTGCTCTTTACTTTGTGTCCTTTGTGGTTAAACATATTCCGTTTGCTTTGTCCAAAGAAATTGAGTAAAAGACGTCTTGGCGATCATTAGCGAAGGAATCTTAAATTTAATTTTAGATTGCTTCGTATCGATAAATCGGAACTTGCAACGACGTCCTTCACCCACAACTAAAACCCAGAAAATTTATTAACAATGTAAATAAAAAAATCAGGAAATAAGGTTATTAAACTTTATATGGTCAATTTTTCTGTACTAAGGTTATTAAATTTAATAAGGTTTTAAAATGATTTTATTTAATAATTTGCAAATAATCAACTTATGAGATAGCAACTTTTTTTTATTAGAAATCCGCGAATACTTTTACTGCAGTAATTCACTATTTTTTTTCTTTATAATTTTGTAATAATCATCACCCATATACTATTTTATTATACCAATCGAAGTATAGCATTAATATGAATAGGATAGATAAAGTATAGATGATTAATTTTGAATATATTGGTTTTTCAATTTTTAAATAATGCCAGCCTTTGCTGATTTGATATAACATCGCTGTTAATCCGATGAATAGTAGCAAAAAAATAAACCAGCCAACTTGATGCGGAAATAATTGTCGTATTCCCGTATTGATTATCGAACCATAAATTAACACTACATTGCCAACATATAATAAAAGCGATTCACGCCCCATTAGCAATAGTGAATGCGCGTAAAATTTATTTTTCAAGTAATCTTCAAAATAATAAAGAAATGAGAATAAGAATATCACAAAACTAATTCTAAAAATAAAATGAGTTGGGGAAGTATACCACCAATCTTCAGCATAAGGGTAATTCAGTATTGGAATTTCTTTGAATATTAGTAAAAATGTTGCTAATGAAATTGAGATAATGCCAAGCCGAAGAGAAAATTTCTTTTTGTTCTCGGCTTCCATAAAAAATGAAGTTGCCGCCAAACCCGCAAAGAAATGACCCATCCAAGGTGTAAGTGGAAAGTGCGATACAGGCCACTCTGCAAACCAAGTAGCAAAAAATGGATGCAAATACTGGAATGGATCCGCCGCCCACACAAATGAAGTGGAGTAATAAATCACCAAGCTAATGCCGATGCTAATATATTTCAGATAATTAATTTTGGGAATGACAAAAAATATCAGCAATGCTAAAAGTGAAGAGTAGACAATTGTATTTAGTATATCGCACTCCACAAACCGAATGAAATCACCATTAGATAGATTAAATAGAGCAGTAAAATTTCGGACAGGTAAGTGCATCGCAAAAGCAATGAAAAGTATAAACGCTAACTTACGCAAATAAATCCACAGAGGTTTGCGGAATTTTTTGTAATCATCAAATTTGCGGGAGGTGGCAATATAAAATCCCGCTCCTGCACAGAAGAGGAAAATGGTAGCAACAAAGCCATTTGATTTGTCGATTAAGTAAAAAAGAAAAGTTTGTTTGATTGCGGGCGAGAGCACAACATCGGTCAAATGTGCTTCAATCATCCAGAGTACGGAAAGTCCGCGTAAAATATCTATAAATTCAAAACGAGCAGATTTAGGTTTCAAACTTTGTTCGGTCATAAATTACAATTTACAAAATTGCAAAAATACAAAAAGGAAAG
>DYLM01000069.1 GCA_020722095.1 Chloroherpeton thalassium | reverse complement strand
AATGGGCTATTTGTAATCAAAGCCACTAATGAAAGTGCAAAGATTATCAATCGCGAAGATTTCAAGCCAAAGTTGTGGTAAATGCATAGTTTTCCTTTATAAAAATTTTTAAAATAAATAATCAATAAATCTTATGAAAAAAATAATATCAATATCAATTTTATTAGTATCCTTTTTTATTTTAATCAATTCTTGTGATGTGATTGAGCCACCATTCCGCGAAGAAGGCGGACTTGTCCTTGATTCAGCTGATAAGGTTGTTTTGATAGAAGAATACACTGGATTTCGTTGCGGAAATTGCCCTGAAGCAGGTGAAATTGCCCATCAACTTAAAGAAAAATATCCCGATAATATTGTACTGCTTTCAATCCACGCTGGGGCATTAGCAATGCCAAATCCACAACATAAATATAATTTTATTTCTGAAGCAATGAAGGATTTAGAAAAATACTTCAATATTGGCTGGGGAATTGGTACTCCAAATGGTCTGGTTGATAGGACCAAGTATAATGGTGCTCTAATTTTAAATCACGCTGACTGGGAATCTGCCTTTAATGAAAGAGTTAAGCAAAATAGTGTCGTTAAAGTGGAATTGTTGCCAACCTACAATCAGTCAAACAAAACAATATCTTGTGAAGTTAAACTCCAGTTTTCTGAGGAAGTATCGGAGCAATTAAATATTGCATTGTATGTTGTGGAAGATTCAATTGTGCAATATCAAACAGATTACCGTAAATCACCAATCGATATTAATGATTTTGTACATAATAATATTTTGCGATATTCAATAACATCTACTTTTGGCGAACCAGTATCTGAGGGAACTATTGCAAAAGGTGCAAGTATCAATAAATCTTACAACTTACAAATACCTTCAACTGCTGATTGGCGACCCGAATGGATTAGGCTTGTTGCTGTTATCAGCAAACCCGAAAACGACCACGAAGTAATCCAAGCTGCCGAAAAGTATATTTTAAGATAAAAAATGAAAGTTTTTGTATCATTACTTTTTACTTTTTTTGCTATTTTCAATATTTTATTAGCTGAAAGTAAAGTACAAGAAAGTATTAGAAATTTACCCAACCTATTTCTATCTCGCTTGATAGAGATTGATTCAGTGTATATATTTCGTGATATACCTTATGACTTGTTGATAGATGCCGACTCCAATTTTTATAAATTTGATGTATATTTACCAAAAAATTTAGACACACTTGCGCCAATAATTTATTTTATACATGGAGGTTCGTGGAATTCGGGCGACAAGGGATTTGATTTACAAAATGTTAGAGTCTTGCTGGATAGCGGATTTATTTTTGTTAGCACCAATTATAGGCTTTCACCTAAGCCACCTGACTTGAAAAATCCAAATCGTATCAAATTTCCTACTCATATCAAAGATGTTGCCAAATCGTTTGCATTTATGATGAAGTTTATGCAATTTGTGATGGGCGATACCTCTCGCGTAGCTGTTATCGGTCATTCTGCTGGTGGCAATTTAGCTTTGACATTGGCATTGATGCCACAATTCCTTGCAATTCATAATTTAAATACAAGTAATATTAAAGCAGTTGTAAATTTTGATGGTGCGGGTTTAAATATTCGTGATTTCATTAAAACGATAAATGGCGGCTACAAAAGAGATTTTTTAAATGCTTTTAGTGAAAATATTGAAATTCAAGAAAAAGCTTCTCCTACTTTAAATTTTGCAAAGGACAGACTTTTGCCAAACACGCTTTTAGTATTTGATAACAAACCAAGCAGAGCCCACTATTCGTTGGAACTTGCAGATAGTTTGATTACTTACCACAACCGAGTATCGCTAATGCCTATTGATAATTTCAATCATAACGAAATTTTAAGTCAGTTTGCTGATAATACAAACGAAGAATCTATTGAATATACGCGCAATATTATTAATTTTATACGCTCTTCTTTTAAGAAAGATTATTGATATTGTTCTTCATTAACTTATAATTAACAATTTCACATATTTTTTGATGAATTATTTGAATTGGGAGTGTTCCATCAATTTTGAAAAATCGTTTTGGGTTAATTTTGGATAATTGCTCAAATCCATCAATTATTTTATGATAAAAATCTTCACCTGAATTTTCCATTCTATCATTGTTCTTGTCGGTAGTTCTTTCTTGGGATACTTGATAAGGTACTGAAATATAAAATGTTAAATCTGGGGTTATATTTTGAGTGGCAAAACTATTAAGCATATTTACTATACTCAAATCCAAGCCACGCCCATAACCTTGATAAGCAGTTGTGGAGTCGAAATATCTATCTAAAACTACAATCTTTCCTGCCTTATGTTCTGGAATTATTACTTTTTCGGTTAAATCTGCTCGAGCTGCTTCGAATAATAAAATTTCACTTATAGGATTGATATTATTATTATTATCTAATAATATAGCACGAATTTTTTCAGAAAGTTCTGTACCACCTGGCTCCCGTAAAAATATAGCGTCAATAGCTTTTAATTTAAAATAATCTTTCAATAATTCAATTTGGGTTGATTTCCCCGAACCGTCGATACCTTCAAATGTTATAATCATATTTTTCCTTGAATTACAATAACAAACTCACCTTTTGGAGTTTTCTTTGTTTTAAAGTGGTTAGCTAATTCTTTGGCACTGCCACGGATAGTTTCTTCGTAAATTTTACTTATCTCACGAGTAATACTTATTTGTCTTTCATCTTCAATCAATGGCTGGATTTCTTCTAAAAACTTAATAATTTTGAACGGCGATTCATACACGATTGTCGTAAATAGCGAATTTGCAATAAGTTCCAAAAACTTTTTCCGATTCTTTTTAACAGGCGGAAATCCCAAAAAAGTAAAATTATGCACGGCAAATCCACTTAATTGAAGTGCTGGAATTAATGCAGTTGCTCCCGGTAATGTTTCGATTTTTATATTATTTTCAATTGCAGATTTAACAATTCTAAATCCTGGGTCAGAAACAAGTGGTGTACCTGCTTCACTTACTAAACCCACTTTATTTCCTTGTTTAATCAAATTAATTATATATTCTGTTTTTTCAGCTTCATTATGGTTGTGATATGCGAATAGTTTTGGTGACTTTATGTCGTAATTTTTCAATAAACTTTGAGTTGTCCGTGTGTCTTCGCATGCAAGATAATCCATATTTTCCAGCACATATAGGCTGCGTAATGTAATGTCCATTAGATTGCCTATTGGAGTTGGGATTAAATATAAACCTGCCTCTAAATTATATGGTTTTATCTCAATTTTCACTTTTCTTTTCTTCTCTTTTCTTCTTGAAAAATGCTTTTAAAAGTTGCGAACTTTCTTCTTCTAACAATCCACTTTGAACAATCAAACGATGATTTAATCTGTCATCATTTGTGATTGAATAAAGCGATTCAACTGCTCCCGATTTTGGATCTTTTGCAGCATAAACTAATCTTTTTATACGCGACAAAACTAAACTACCAGCACACATAGAACAAGGTTCGAGAGTTACATACATAGTAGCATCTGGTATAATTTTTTCCCCAACTTTACTTATTGCTTCGTCAATCGCTAATCTCTCTGCGTGAGCAGTAGCATTCTTTGTTGCTTCCACTTCATTATGCCTTGCCGATACCACTTGATTATCAATCACAATAATCGCACCAACTGGAACTTCATCATTATCAAAAGCTATTTTTGCTTGTTCGATAGCTAATTGCATAAAATCAAAATCTGCATCAGAAAATTGTTTTTCTATTGTTTGAATACTTGACCTTTCCAAACTATCTGCCTTTTGAACAATGTGAATGGTAAAACTAATTCAAATAACTGAAAGAAAATCAAAGAAATAGGTAAGGTAGTTAGATATTTGTAATCCTTCATTTTAATCATTGGCATTAGCGCAATAATAGCGTCAGCAATAGCCCGCATTCCGATATAACCGATACCCAGCCAGTACCAACCCATAATGAACGAGAGAATTAAGCCAAACCAAACAGATAGCGTGCTTGCTATAAAAGCAACAGCAACCCAGCCGTGATGAGCCAAGCCGCCCAAAGCCCAACGGCGATGTTGTTCGGTATAAGATTTTAAATCAGGCATCGGCAATGTTAGCACTGATGACTCATTATAAGTTAAATATTTAATATTAGCACCAGTATTTTTAATAGCTCGAATGATTACAAAATCTTCTGTAACACTGAAATTATTTTTACGATAGCCTCCAACTTCAAAATAAATGTCTCGTAGAAACGCCATATTATTTCCATATCCACCAAGATGATAATTTAAGCCAATTCCAGCTGCAGCAAATGTGTGTAAGTAAAACCATTCGACTGCTTGTATATTATCAAATAAAGTTTTACCTTTTATTAATGAATACGATAAAGCTAATTTAACGTCATTATTAGCAAAAACTTTTGCATAAAAGTTCACAAATTCAGGATTAATTTCGCAGTCAGCATCAGTCAGCAATATCAAATCTCCCTTGCTTGCCTCGATACCAATCTGTAATGCTCCCGCCTTTCCTACAAGATCCTTACCTTTGGACTCCTCAGTTAAATGCAACACAACTAAATTGGGCATTTCTTTTTTTAATCTATCTAATATTTCGCCTGTTTTGTCTGTAGATCTATCATTTACAGCCACTATTTCGTATTTGGATTTGTCGTAATTAGCATTAAAAGCAGAACGAATAGCAGCTTCGATATTTTCTTCCTCGTTGCGTGCTGGAATAATTATTGAAATAAAACCATCAAATTTACTTGTTTGATTGTTAATATTTTTGTTGTTGTTTAATTCTTTTATTGCCCCGTAAAATATTAAGAAGAATCGGGATAGAAAAATTAAGGCAAAGAGTATGAGTATTAAATAAACTAAATACATAATTATAATCTGTTTAAGGATTTTTTGAGACCTGAAATGAAAATATCAACTTCGTTTTTTGTTATTATCAATGGTGGAACTAATCTAAGAACATTAACGCTTGTGGCATTTGCAATTATTTTTTCTTTCAGTAATTCATTTAATAATAATTTTGCTTCGAAAGATAATTCTAAGCCAAGCATTAAACCACGACCGCGAACACTTTTAATTTTCTCTGGATATTCCTCTTTAATTGCAATCAGTTCATCTTTGAAATATTTACCAATTGCGTCTGCATTTTGCATAACAGAACTACTAATTTCCTCTAAAACCACCTTCCCAACTGCACAAGAAAGTGCGTTGCCACCAAAAGTAGTCCCGTGCTGGGATTTATTCCATACCTTTGCTAATTCCTCGGTAGTTAAGATTGCACCAAGTGGCAACCCACCACCTAAACCTTTGGAAACCAATACTATATCGGGTTTAATTTTGTAATGTTCGAAACTGAAAAATTTACCTGTTCTGCCCATTCCTGCTTGCACTTCGTCTGCAACAATCAAAAAATTATATTTTTCTTTTAGTTCTAATAATTTCTCAACAAATTCCTCCGAAACACCAACAATTCCACCTTCTCCCTGAATAAATTCAAGAAAAACAGCCGTAGTAAAAGGATTTACAGCCAATTCTAATTCTTTGGGTGAATTATATTTGATAATTGTAACCCCCGATAAAAATGGTCCCATATCGGACTTATAAATTGGCTTGTCCATCAATGATAATGCCCCATAAGTGCGTCCGTGAAAACCACCTTCAAATGCTATAATATTGTTTTTATAATTAATATTACCCCATTTTCGGATTAGTTTTAAGGCGCCTTCTACCGATTCAGTACCCGAATTTGTAAGAAATACACGCGGATAATTTGTTGATTTTGTTAGTTGTTCAGCAAAAGTGATTTGTGCTTCTTGGTAAAAATAATTTGACAAATGCAAGTATTTGGAGGATTGAATTGTAATTGCTTCAATGATTTTTGGATGAGAATGTCCCAATACATTTACTGCAATTCCGCCAAGAAAATCCAAATATTTTGAGCCGTCTTCGTCCCAAATATATGCTCCTTCGGCTTTGTTTACAACGATTGGCAAGCGATTATAAACCTGCAAAAAGTTCTCATTTTCAATTTTCAACAATTCTTGTCTAAGAGTGCTTTCCATTGATATTCCTTTTAATTATAGTAATGGGTGAATTACTGTGCTAACTACTCCCCAAACCTCAAAACTCATTGATTCAGTTATTTCGATTGGCTTATAATTGGTGTTTTCGGGAAGAAGATAATACTTATTTTTGATTAATTTTAGTCTTTTAACAAGTAATTCACCATCAATAACTGCAATAACTATGTTGCCATCTTTTGCTTCTAAAGAGCGATCTACGACAAGCAAATCACCAGAATGTATTCCTGCATTTCTCATAGAATCGCCCGTTACTCGCACCAAGAAAGTAGAGGCAGGATTCATAATTAGATAATCGTTTAAATCTAATTTGCCTTCCAAATAATCTTCGGCAGGCGAAGGAAATCCAGCAGATACTGCTTCCAAGAACAATGGCAATTCAATATTTGTAAACCTCTCGGGCAAATAAATTCGGATTGCTTTGGTTGTATCGAGATTTAGTTTTTGCATTTATTGATATTGTTAAAATAATAGAATTAAGAAGTAATAATCGATAAAAAATTATAAAAGTATGTTTAATTATCAGTTAAAATAGCAAACTAAATATTAATATCAAGTTAAATATCAATCACAATTCTGCTGATGGGCAAAGATGCTTAATTTTGCAATTTGCACATTGCGGTTTGCGTGCAATGCAAACCTTGCGTCCATGATTTATTATATAATGTGTAAATATTACCCATTGTTCTTTGGGAATTAATTCCATCAAAGCCAATTCAATTTTTTCTGGATTTTCGGTATCAACCCATTTTAATTTATTTGAAATTCTTACAACGTGTGTATCCACAACAATGGCTGGCACTCCAAAGATATGTCCGAGTACAACATTTGCGGTCTTGCGACCAACTCCCGGCAACTTTGTTAAATCCTCGATATTATTTGGCACTTCTCCGCCAAATTCTTCGACTAACATCTTGGCAGTAGCCTTTATTTTTTGCGTTTTTGCTTTATAATATCCCGTTGAAAAAATATCCTTTTCCAAAACTTCATCGGGCACTTTCAGATAATCATCAAGCACTTTATATTTTGCAAATAATGTTTTGGTCACTTTATTAACTCGATCATCAGTGCATTGAGCAGATAAAATTGTGGCAATTAATAATTCGGCTGGATTAGTAAAATCTAATTGAATTTTTACATCGGGATATTCTTTGGATAATATTTCGAGAATCTCGCTAACTCTCTTTTTTAATTTGGCTTTGCTTTCTTTCATAATTTTTTTATTTAATTATCCAACATTCATTTTATTAGTAATTGAATTTGGTGTTTCCCTATGGTAGCGGTACGATGGTTCGGAGGTTTTTAGAATATTTCCGCCAATTTTATCTATTTTTTTAAAGAAATCGTAATCTTCTGCATAGTCAAGATTAGAAAATTTTTCCACACGCTTCCATAAATCCTTTCGGAAAAAGAAAGTTCCACCAACCAAGCAATCATTTATATGGACTAATTTACGTGGGTTATTTGCATCTACAACAAATGGGTCGCCAATTATCTCTATTCCGCCGTGAAGTAAATCTACTTGTGGATTTTGCATCAACAGATCGTTTCTATGTTGCAAATGATTGCTTTTATATTCATCATCGCTATCCAAAAATGTGATGTATTTACCTTCGGCAGAGCAACAACCTGTGTTTCGTGCTTCGGGTAAGCCCATATTTGCTTGAAAAATATATCGAATATTTAAGCGATTACGATAATTTTTTACAACATTAAATGTATTGTCGGTGCTCCCATCATCAACAATGATTACCTCAAAGTCTTTGAAGGATTGTAAAATTAGCGAATCCAATGCACGAGAAAGTAATTTAGCACGATTATACGAGCAAATTATTACGGAAAAAAATGGGCTTGAAACTTCTTTTTCCACAAGGTCATCCATATTTTGATATTGTTCAATCATAAAAAGTTAATTTTGTGAAAACATAAGAATGTAAAATGGAATTTTCTGAATTTTGGACAATTTGTTCAGCAAATGGAATTATACTTGACGGCGAAATGATGGCAAATATCGAGCGATTTCACCGCGAAATTATTTACTGGAACGAAAAAGTGAACTTAATTTCACGCAAAGATGTCCAAAACGTATTAGAAAAACACATTTTGCATTCTTTATCAATTCTAAAATATGAAAAAATTGTGAATAAAGCAAGAATTTTGGATATTGGGACGGGTGGAGGCTTCCCTGGTACTCCGATTAAGATTGCCCGACCTGATATTTTTCTTACTTTGGTTGATTCTGTTTCCAAAAAATTGAAGATTGCCGAAATGTTAGCCAAACATACTGAATTAAGAAATATCGAAGCATACTCAACAAGAATTGAAACCTTGCAAACAAGACCAGATTTCTTGCGTAAATACGATTATATCATTTCACGTGCAGTTGCTACTTCGGTTCAATTAATTTCGTGGAGTTTGCCAATGCTAAAGGACAAAGGCAAATATATTTTCCTCAAAGGTGGAGACTTACAAAAAGAATTTGATGATGTCGCCAAATTTTTCCCAAATTTACAACATACTGAACAAAAAATTGATATGATTGGATTTGATTATTTTGCAAAAGAAGATAAAAAAATAATCACATTCTCGTTCAAGAAAATATAATTTATTTGAATTATTTTAGACAACCTTCGGTTGCGATACCCTCGGAATGTTCAAAGAAAGATATTTTTGCAACATCATTATTAATTTATTAAGATTTTCAAACAAATAGTTCCCAAAAAATAGTTATTTTTACAAAACTGAATCTTTCAAAAATAAAAATCTTTGAAATCAACTTTATGAAAATCAATAAAATTTCAACTCAAATATTCCTTGCTGTATTGTCTGGCATCTTATTAACTGCATCTTTTCCTCCTATGCCACTGCCAATACTTGCATTTATTGGATTAGTGCCGCTTCTAATAACTTTGTTCTACTTTGAAAAAACCAAAATATCAAAATACTTACTTGTGTATTTAACTTTTTTTGTTTATCACACTGGTTCGTTATGGTGGATAAGCAGTTGGAGCGAAAAAACCGATCCATTTTTATTGCTTGCTGGACTGGCTTTAGATATTTTTCATCCATTTTTCTTTTTTGTACCGTTTATCATTTACTTTATGATAAGCAAAAGATTGAATAAAATTTTATCGCTTTATCTTTTTCCAGCAATTTATTTGATTTATGAATGGGCATTTGGGCTTGGCGATATGGGTTTTACTTGGATGGCATTAGGCAATACCCAAATGATGAATATTTATTGGCTGCAATTTATTGATATTACAGGCATTTGGGGAGCATCGGCATTGATACTATTTGCTAATATTTTTATTACACATTTGCTAATTTTATTTAGAAGGAGCGAAAATACAAAATTTATTAAATTCATTTTGAGTAATAAAACTGCCTCTTGGCTTTTGATTGGCTTGTTCATAATTATTTTTGCCCCATATTTTTACGGGCTTAGCGTTATTCAGAAATACGATTACAATAATTTACTTACAAAGAACAAATTTATTAATGTTGCTGTTGTGCAACCCAATATCAATCCTTGGGACAAATGGGAATCAGATACTTATCAACAGTATAATTTACTTTTACATTTGTCTGATAGCATTATGCAGTATGATAATAGCATTGATTTGCTTGTATTCCCCGAGACTGCATTGCCATTATTGTCCTATGATTTCAATTCCTTACGCGACATTTCTTATGTGCAGACTTGGTGCAGAGCAAGAGATGTTGCAATTCTAACTGGATTTCCGGAATTTAATTTTCTGACAAAATCCAATAATTATCCTCCATTTGCAAAAAAGTGGACCAATGATACAAATTTAAGATATTTTGCCTATAATTCTTCAATTCTGATTCCACCCGACTCATCAAAGTTTAGTGTCTACCGCAAGTCGCGCCTAACTCCTTTTGCTGAATATGTTCCATACCAAGATGCGTTGCCATTTTTATTGAAATGGATTAATTGGGGAGTGGGAATTTCTAATTGGAACAAAGGCTCTGGACCCGAAATAATGCAATATCAACGAAAAAGTAATTCTGTAAATGTGGGTAATATCATTTGCATCGAGTCGATTTATCCAGATTTTGTTGCTGAATTAACCAAAAAAGGAGCAAACGTACTGACGGTAATTACAAATGATGGTTGGTATGATTACACAACCGGTCCTCGCCAACATTATTATATTGCAGTTACTCGTGCAATAGAAAATAGGAGATTTTTGGCTCGTGCTGCAAATACGGGTGTAAGCGGATTTATTTCACCTTATGGTATGTCGCTCCAGGAATTGCCTCAATATACACAGAGTGCTACTAATTTACGCTTGCCTTTGATAGAAGAGCAGACAATTTACACAAGATTTGGTGATTGGATAATTTATGCTACACTCGGCTATTTTGTAATACTTTTGTTAATTGGAGTTATTAAAAAGCAAGCGAATAAGAAATAATTTGAAAATAATTAAATTTATACAAAATAATATCTTTGTATAATATCATTTACCACAACTTTGGCTTGAAATCCACGCGATTGATAATCTTTGCACTTTCATTAG
>DYLM01000182.1 GCA_020722095.1 Chloroherpeton thalassium | reverse complement strand
AAATTTAAAATTATTATCTTAATAAAATTTTTTCAACAAGCGAAATGTATTTTTCAGGAATTTTTGCCCTTCTCATTCCTCTGGATAAAATTTCAGCATCTTCTTTATAGAATGCCTTAAATTTATTACAGCATTATAAAGTATATGTTTTTCATTGGTCTCCCACACAGAGACACAAAGACGCAAAGGGGTTATACTGAAAATCTGTGAGATTTTTAAATAAGTTCGCTTACGCTCTCGTATTTTAAAATCTATTGATTTTAAAATCACATCGCTCTTGCTCGGAGATTTCAAAAATTTCATTTTTGAAATATTCTATGGCTTTGTGTGAATATTTTATTATTTTTCGTTGCAATAATTAGACCTATAATAATTATACTTGTAAGTTTAATAAATTCTCAATATCTTTCAGGTTATAATGCCCGATTTCATTTTCATCCATAAATTTTATGGCTTTTTCCGTAAATCCTGACTTTGAGAACAATACAAATTTCTTTGTTAAATTCGCATCAATTTGTCTTGATTTTTCAATTAGGTCATGAATAATATTTAAATCAATTTGTTGTTTTGTCCATTTACATTCGCAAAGCAAAATTTCTTTTGTTTCTTCATTTAATGCGGCAATGTCAATTTCATCTCCTTTTCTGGTCCACCACGAACCGATTTTTGAAAATCCGAAGGGCAGTAAATTTTTCCTGTTTGCATCAATCAAAAACTCCATGCAAACCTTTTCATAAGCCCTTCCGACATAAGAATCTATGTCCCGCTCAATAATTTCAATGACCTTTTCTTCCTGCTTGATTTCCAGATAATCAAAATTCGGATATATAAACTTAAACCAGAATTTTAAAAAGTTATCGGCAATACAATAAAGCGTGTTTTTTGATTTTTTAGTCCTTTCGGTTACGGGATAAATTTTTTGGATATATCCTAAATTTTCCAGTACCTTTAAATATTTCGGGAGTTTATGAACTTCTATATTTGTCTTTATTGAAATTTCATTCATACGAATTCCGCCATTTGTCAGTGCTTCAAGAATTAAAAAATACGAGAATGGCTCTCTCAATTCTTCACGCATCAGAAATAATGGTTCTTCATACAACGGAGAGCTCTTTTTAAGTAGATGCTCTCTGATATTTTCAATCACATTGCTCTTATCAAAACACTCTAAATACATCGGAATCCCCCTAAAACCGCATAGTTAGCAATCTGTTTTTCAATTCCTGCTTTTGGGAAAAATTCTCTTGCGTGATCAAATGTTAACGGTTCAATTTTCAGTTGTGCTGTTCTTCTGCCATACAACGGCGATTTATAACTTAAAACGCCCTTTTCCATCATGGAAATTGAAGATCCGCAAAGGAGCAGGAAAATTTTTGTTTTTCCCAGATATTCATCCCACCCTGCCTGAAATATTGAAGGAATTGCCTTGTTGCTCATCATCAGATACGGGAATTCGTCTATTATAAATATCAACCGGTTTTCTGATTTTTCGGCAAGATATTTAAAAAATTCATCCCAGTTCTTAATCAAAGGTATTCTTTCGTTAAAATTACCCGCTATTCTGTCAATGATTTTTTGCATTTGCACAATGTCATTCGTCTTATTTGCGATATAATATATGC
>DYLM01000181.1 GCA_020722095.1 Chloroherpeton thalassium | reverse complement strand
TATAATATTCCCATCCCTTCGGGATTAATTAGGCAAACAAATTACCCTGAAAGGGTAATATTATTATAATTATAACGAATAAAAGCACATTTAAAACATATCATCCCTTCGGGATTTGTTTAAAAAAATTACCCTGAAAGGGTAATATTATTATAGCAAATGAATGGAAACCTAAAAACAAAATCCCGTAGGGATGAAATTTCTTCCTCTTATTTCTTCTGCAATAATTTTACGACCGACCAATTGGATTTGCTTAAAAGGTTCGATGAAAACTCGGCAAAATCTTCCAATGTTACTTGCTTTATTTTAGGAATAAAATTATTATAAGCATATTTCCCATCATAAAGCCACTCTTTTAGGTTATGAATCATAATCTCGTAAGGGCTTTCCATCCGATAAATATGCTGTGCAATCAAGGCTTTTTTGGAAAGATTGAACAATTCTTGATTAATATTTTTATCTATTATTTTCTTAAATATGTCGTTTATAATCTTCTCGCTCTTCTCAAGGTTCCCCAATTGCATTGCATAATAAAGTTGCAAAATACTTGTTTCGGCAAATTGTTCTACATTTGTGAAAACATTATAAACTAAACCATATTTTTCGCGTAATTGATTGTAAATAACAGATGAAGGACTCTCACTTAGGTAATATGAGAGTAACTTTAACTTTGGGAAATCAAGTTCGTCCATATAATCAATTCTAAATTGCGACAATATATGCGATTGTTCTAAACTTCGCTTCACTATTTTTTCGGGGATTACATTTTGTGGCAAGGGCTGAGTTAACTTGTGGCTTTCTCTGGGTTCAATTTGAGATAAATTTTCATCGGCAACTTTCTGAACAATCTCAAAATCAATATTTCCTACAAAAGAAATAATCAAATTTGATGGAGCATAATTCAACTTGAAGAAATCCTCGATATCCGATAGGTAAATCATTTTTAGGGATTTTTCCGTTCCCGTAATCATTCGTCCTAATGGATGATGGGGAAATAATGCTTCATTGCCCAAATCTAAAATATATTCTTCGGGATCATCTTGGTAAGAGCGTATTTCCTCGAGGATTATCGTTTTTTCTTTCTCGAAATCTTTTTTCTCAAAAATTGGACAAACAAAAAATCTTGAGATAAGTTTGAAGACTTGTGCAAACTTTTCGTTTAAACCCTTTAAGTAAAATGTAGTTGCTTCTTGTTCTGTGAAAGCATTATAAATTGCGCCCATTTTTTCGAACTCTTTGGCAAGTTGAGTATAAGTTTGCTTTTTATTCCTGCGGAACAAAATATGCTCCACAAAATGTGCAAGTCCGTCTTTGCCATCAAAATCATCACGAGATCCAGCATTAGCAGTAATCGATAGCATAAAAGAACTGCCGTGATTGATTTGCTCGTGAATCAATGTGATTCCATTTGGCAACGAAACAACTTTTTTATTTTGATTTATATTATTTATTTTCAAATTTCTGTTGATTTATTAAGTTATTTGTTTTTATACAAAATACAAAATTAACAATATCTACCCGCCCACCCTTCCAATTATCAAAATTTCTTTTGCTGTATATTTTGGCTTCTCTCCCAACTTGGCATCACCTCCTTAGTTCAATTACGAATTACGAATTATCAATTA
>DYLM01000180.1 GCA_020722095.1 Chloroherpeton thalassium | reverse complement strand
AAAACAATCGCTGCAAAAATAGTGAAGGAGTATCCTATGGCACAAGAGTGTGAATTGTTGGCAACGTGTGGTTTCTTCCAGAAATATCAAGCAACCAAAGACCTATCATGCAAGGGATTCATTGCACTGTACTGCAAAGGCCCGAAAATTGACCAATGCAAAAGGAAGGAATACCGTAAGCAACATGGACAGGCACCATCTGATGACATGATGCCAAGCGGTCAAATGATTTCAAAATAGGAACAGGATCGTTTTACTAACAATCGGATGCACTCGACGAGGAATAGCGCGCCACTTCGCTCTACGCCGTCCCTCGCGAGTGATCCGTGATGTTATCAATTTGTTGTTAAAAACATGTTGTAAGATGAAGTAACTATCTTTAAAATTTCAAGCTCAACATCCTGTTTCGCTTGAAAACTTAACGGGGGCGTGGCAACGGCATACAACACGGCGTCATGCGCGGCGCTCCCTGCGGTCGCTTGGCCTTCGGCACATTTTCACCTTCGCTGCGCTACGGTGAAAACTTCTTATGCCCCGGAAACGTTGGGCGACATCGAAAATATTACTTTTGGATTTATTATGGATAATCACAATATATCAATCAAAATACCAAAAACAATTATAGAACATCTTGATTTAATAAACGATAAATGCGTATTGGTTGGAATGTGTTCATTAAATGATAAATTATTTCCAAGTATATTTTTAAATGTAACCAAGAATGACATGGAATCAGCTGGTTTTTCAAAAAGAAAAATTATTGACCCAAATATAAACTTTCAATATATTACATCAGATATCAATAGTGCAATATTTGCAATTCAATTAAAGTTTAATAATAATTACGAATTTATTTTACATTTCAATCCAGCTAGTAAAAATGTCCATAAACTAATGGAATATATTATTGAAAACAGATGCTTCGGAATTCATTATAATTATTTACATAATGATTTTCTTGTAAGTTCATTTACTGAAATTGATGACTATTATCGTGATTGGTTTAAGAGAAATATTACAAAAGCAAAAAAATTAAGAATGAATAAATATGACTATTTAGTATTATCTACTGCAATACAAAATAATTACGCAAACAATCAAAACGTATTTCATTTTCATGATATAAAAAAAAGAAAAGTATTTAATATTTCAGACATAGCATTAATAAACGGTAATGTTAAATAATATTTTCGACGTCGCCCAACTAAGCATACCCGCTTCGTCGCTGCGCTCCTCGGCCTTCGGCACACCGCGCATTTGAAGCTTGGGGTGCGCGGCGTCGGGTATGCTTTGACGTTAGTCGAAATGCGGCCTTTGTATTCCGTTAGGTTCTACTTAAAGCACTTCAAAGTTGAAATTTAAAAAATAATTGAACGGCATATATTTTTCATGATTTCTGACTTTGAATTAGTAATTTTAGACATTCTTTATTGCCAACTATCTAACAACATATTAGCTATCATTGCATGGGTGCCCCTTCCCCCTTGAGTTATTGATCGCTACTAATGCTATTCGGATTAAATATTATCATTATTTTTTTTATGACAGCTGGATAATTATTTTTTCTTATTTTGTAACTACTCAGCTTTTTTTATAAAAAAATAAAAAAGAATACTAATCTGAAATGG
>DYLM01000179.1 GCA_020722095.1 Chloroherpeton thalassium | reverse complement strand
TGAACTCCTTTGTCTCTTGGAATTGTTGCCGAGTCTCTTGGAATTTGCGGTCAGTTTCCAAAGAGGATTTTGCTATTAATTCTTTTGTCTCTTGAAATTTACGGTCTGATTCTTGAAATTTGCGGTCAGTCTCTTGGAACATTAACCAAACTTTTTCAAAATCTAATTTTTGTGTTTTTCTTTCTGTTGCCATTTTTCTTGTTAGTTTGAATTTACGATATTCATCTGTTAATAACGCAAAAATACTAATTTTCTTGTATTTTTATTTAAATTAAAATATATTTTCGTCCGCAATTTAATCTAAATTCAATTTAAAAAGTAATTCTTTACTTGATATTTTTCAATAGTTTTTTCAATTTTTGCTTATATATTAATTGCAAAATTAAACAAATATTATTTTTTGGTTTAATTTTTGCATTGTTTTTTTTGTTTATAAATAATTGTGGTTAATATGAAAAGGTTTTATTTTTTATATATATTTTTGGTAATTGTCTTTATTGGTTGTGGCTCGGTTTCTTCGCCATCATCTATGAGTACAAAAAGTAAAAAGCCCACACCCGTCAAGAAAGTTGCTAAGAATCCTACTCAAAATAAGCAGGATATTCAAGATACAATCACAAAAAATGTTCAAAAATCGCCAAAAAATAATATTGAATCAGATGCCAAGCAAAACGATAAACCAATATCAAAGAAAAAATCTTCAATTCGCTTTGCTGATACAACTTCGGTAGATTTAGCCCCGATTTATGCTCAAAAACTAATTAATACAAGCAAAGTCAAAAATAATCCAACTAATTACATTGATTCTACGTATAATCAAGGGGTTAATTATATGGACGAAGGCAAATTGGACGAAGCGCAAGCAATTTTCTCTACATTAACTCAAACTTTATTGCCAGGTGATTCATTATATTATGAAGCAAATTTTATGGAAATTGAATGTATTATTAGTAAAAATGATATTTCCAAAGCAGAAACAATGCTTAACAAATTATATAATGACAAAGAGATTACAGATCAAGCTTATGAAAAAGTACTTGTCCGTCTCGGTCAAATCGAATGCGTAAAAACTAATCAAGGTGCATCAAAAAAATACTTTGATGAATTAAAGAAAAAATATCCTAAATCCATATATTTAAAGGTAGCTAACTGCAATTTTCTCAAACAAAAGAAATAAGGTATTAGATAAAATTATGTCACATGGGAAAAATGAGACTATCCCATAATTAAGTTTTGCTGTTATTCCCACGAAAGTGGGAATCCATAAATCCGCTCTGGCAGTTGATTCCCATTTGCACGGGAATGACAATTTTAAATTATCAACTTATGAGAAAACCCACTTTTTGTTTCATTTTATATAGCAGGCAGAGCAAGCTCTGCCCCTACAAAATTACCTAACCCCCAACATCCAACATCCAAACAAATTTATGAACTGCTCCATTGTCCTCACCCCCCCCCTGCCCCCTTCCTGTCCCGACTTGTCGGTGATCCAAATTGGAGAGGGGGAGCAAAAAGTCCCTCTCCATTTATGGAGAGGGACTTAGGGTGAGGACGAAAGACCCAATTTCATCATATTTCAACTTAACAAACTTTACTTTCTATAATATTGTCATCCCTTCGGGATTACTTTATT
>DYLM01000178.1 GCA_020722095.1 Chloroherpeton thalassium | reverse complement strand
GTTTACCTGTCAAATCAAAAATTTCGACAACAGCTGGATTGTTATATTTTTTTATTATGCAAACTTTGTTCTCAATAGAATAAATTCTGAACTCCGGTAAAATCTCATCTATTTCTGTTGCGGTACTGAAAATAATTTCAAACCTGTTATATATTTCATTTTCTGATGAATAAAAATTGTATGTACTATTTTCTGATAGATTTATGTAAACCGGTTCATTAATGTTAAGATTATCTTTTAAGTAAACATTCTGATTTTGTATATTGTTTTGTATTAGATTTATTGAATAATTACCTGCATTCGGAATAATAATACTTAAAGGTATAGAAAGATTATTTGATACACTTTTGAGTGAATTAAGGGCAAGAGGTAAATTATTGTTGATAGAAAATATATATGGAATTTCAGAAATATCAAACATTTTAAAAGCATCATATTGTCCATCAAAATCGTTTGTTGCATTTTCATTAAATCTGATTATTGTTTCATCAGTGTTGATTCCGTCAGTTATTTCTAATTTAATGTAATCAAAATTTAAAGAAGCAGATTGATTTTTCCAAAGTGCTTGTGAGTTATGAACTAATGCTGTATTGTTCATTACCAGATTTCCGTTAGAAATTGCTTTTACAAAAAAACCTTGCATAGCAGGAATGTATTGAGAACCTCCGTTTACAACATTGCTGCCGTCTCCTGCTTCGGTTCCTCCGTTTCCGTTAAAATAACGGTATTTTGGTGGTGTTGCGTCTCCGTCATAATAGTATATTGTATTGTTGATGTGTGTTTTATCAATGTTAGGGCTGTTCCAATCCAATGCTGCCTGAAAGGGATTACCGACAAGATTCCAACCGTCAAAATAATTTGAATTAGCATCGTTTGGGGTAAATGTTACAGGAATAGAAATACTGCCATTATTCAAATTAGTAGTATTTCCTGTAAAATTAATTGTTAAATTTGTTTCGTGTATATACGCATAGCCTTTGCCATGAACGAGGTTTACGCTTGTTCCTCCGTTTCCGTTGTGGTTATATTCCCAAGCATATACCAAATTTGTATTATTCCAATTTGAATAATCATTTGAGGTAGGGTCTGGCGAACAATCATAGGTTTCGTTGTATCGAAAAAAATTAGGATTAAAATTTGCCGTTGCATTTGTAAATAAATCACTTTGAGTATTGTCTAACGGACTTGAAACATACTGCCAAGTTCCGTTTACAGTTAAATATCTGTTTATCTGCACATTTCCGCTTCCTGAATTGTTTCCGAGCACAATAAATGAGCCTGACGGACTGTTATCATTTGAAGTCAAAAGTTTTAGTTCGCCGTTGTTTACAAAATCGCCGTTTACGGTAAGCCCTTTTCCTGCAGGAATATACAAGTGAGCCGAAGGTTGAATTTCTAAATTATAAACTTCTGCAATATTGCTTGCATTACTATTTAATTCAGGAAATATATCAGGGTTACTTGCAGGGTCAGTCGGAATGATAATGTCATCTGTGCTTGTAGGCACGGTGTTGCCGTCCCAATTATTTGCAATATTCCAATCGGTAGGTGATGTTGCGTCTAAACCTGTCCAAGTAATAGCTGTTACATATTCATCTGTACCACAATCTATTACAGAATTTTGTATGCGAGCTTGTCCGTCA
>DYLM01000177.1 GCA_020722095.1 Chloroherpeton thalassium | reverse complement strand
TCCATAAATTTCACCCCAAGCTTTTAACTCCTCAAAAGTTGTATAATTAAACCGATTAATGCCGTTTTCATAATGCCCTATTTCAACAAATGCAAAATCTCCGTCAATTACATAGCTAATAGCATAATCTCTTAATAATACGTTTGTTGTTCCGAAAGGTTTGTCTAATTCTAATTTATTAACCTTTACATAAGGCGTTTGCAAGCCATTTAACATATCTATCCTAAAGCCTTTTAATAAGAATAGTTGTAGCAATTCTGGCTCGATTGTATTGAAATAAATTAGCTTAAATTCGATATTATCATCTTTCACTCTTTCAGTCGCTAAATCCAAGACAAGTGCTTGCATTATTAATGGTTGCAAATCAGCATCTGTTAAAATAGATGTTATTGGTATAGCAACTCTTATTGTTTTATTTTGTTTAATCTTTTCCATTTTATTCCAATTTATAAATTTCGTCATCTGAACCCATTGCATCTACTTCGCCGTGAATATCCATAAATGTAACATTCAAATCTCCAGCTAAAGCATCAGTCCTTGCAACTTGCATCTGAATAGTATCCGAAACGCCACAAGTAAGAACCATATCGGGAAAATGTGAGATTTGATTTATTGTCCCACTTGTGTAAGGAAATACATCACTTGCTCCACCTAAAGTTAGTGTAACAGTAGTCCAAGAAGAAGTCCAAGCCTCCCCATTACGTTGCAGTCTGTATCTCATAGTTAATACACGAGCTACTGTATCAGACTGTTTCCAATGTATATGTGGCTTGAATACAATATTTGTTCCTATTTTGTATTCGTGATTTATTTGTATATTACCACCCGTCCTATCGTTTGCATTTGTAATTGAACCGCCACTTTGAAATACGATATAATTCTCGTCGAAATTATAATCGACTTTCCCAGTAGTAGATAATAGAGCCTTTCCAAATAAGTCGCCTACCATATCACGCCAAACAGTTGCTGTGCCCCTTAGTCGTGGGTTTGCACCTTTTGTATTATCGATTTCTGTGTAACCTGTTTCTGTACCTATTCTCAATTTTGAGAAAATGTACTTAATAATTGATTGAGTTAAATTCATTTTTATAAATCTTTAATTAATAAACCTGTTTCGTCGTCGTACAAATAAACACCTGTTTCATCGTCTTTAAGCAATAAATCAGGATTGTTTTTTGCGTAACATAATAGTATTTTGTTTTGATTATCAACATTTTGAGCTGTGTCATACATAAGCATATCTCTAACCTCTGTACTTACGTGATGACTAAATTCTTTAGCTTCGCAATTATCAGCAATGTCTTTGCCTTGTATAATTTTAGCTGTAACATTAGCTAAATCCGTTTTATCAAAGTAGGTCTCGCAATTTGAAGCATAAATCAATTCGGGTGCTAAAGGCTGTTCGATGTAAGTATTTAAATCAATACCGTTTTCGCTGGCTGGATTTGTTAATGTATTACCTAAAACATCTTTGCCGATATTTAGATTAGAAGCTGGAATAAATTCTGTCCCATTATCTGTATAACCTCTTGTTTGTATGTCAAAATATTCATTTTGTTCAACAGTTTGAGCACTTGTTACTGTACCATTTATTGTGTAAGATGTATCTGAATTAACATCGTAAACAGTAGTCATTGCAACCCCTA
>DYLM01000176.1 GCA_020722095.1 Chloroherpeton thalassium | reverse complement strand
TCCCGTTTGCACGGAATGACAATTTTGAAATATTTTGGACTTATGAGACAACCTCAATGAATGATGAAGGAGAAAGTAGACCCTTCGGAAGGCTAATAAATAATATAATTTTGTAATTTTGAAGAAAATAAATTCTCAATTACTGAAATTTAGGATAAAATTGAACGATTTTTATATTTATGGGCGCCGACCAATAATTGCTGCAATCAAATCGGGATCTAAAATTTCCAAGATTTACCTGCAATATGGCACTCAAGGTGAAGAAATTTCGCAAATTAATTCATTGGCAATATCTAATCGCATTCCGATTACTGAATACGATAAAAATAAATTCAATCAATTTTTATTCAATCATAATTTAACCAAAGAAAATCATCAAGGAATAGTCGCTCTGAGGGAAATTGGCGTTAGTCTGCCACTTTTCCAATTGATAAATGAATCATTAATTAATTCAGAAAATCCAATTTTGCTATTTCTTGATGAAATTCAAGATCCACACAATTTGGGCTCGATTGCCCGAACAGCCGAAGCAGCAGGAGTAGCAGGATTGATTATAACTGAGAGCAAATCTTCGCCAATAACGCCTATTGCCTATAAAACCTCAGCAGGTGCATTGGAATATTTGCCTTTTTCCACAATCAAGAATTCTGTTGCAGCAATTGAGCAATTAAAAGAAGCGGGTTTTAGTGTGATTGCGTCCGATTTAAGTAGTTCGGTTGATTACCGAAGTGTTGATTATAATAAGCCAATAGCATTAATAATTGGAAATGAAGGAAGTGGTATTCGTCCGCATATTTTGCGATTATCTGATTTATCGGTGCATATTCCAATGTATGGCAAAACAGAGTCGCTTAATGCATCGGTTTCTGCTGGAATTTTGATTTATGAAATAATAAATAAAAGAAAAATATAAAAAAAAATCACATAGAATTGAAGAATTAATTAAAAATATAAAATATTATAGTTATGAAAAAATTAATATTTACAGATCATACTGAATTGCCCGTTGGCACAATGTATGGAATTGGTCAAAATTACGACAAACACGCACGCGAAATGGGGTCGAAACTCCAGCGTGGCGAAAAAATAATATTCATCAAGCCCTCTTCGAGCTTTGTGCCCGATGGCGGGACTCTGAAATTGCCTTCTATCTCCAATGAAGTACATCACGAAGTTGAGTTAGTTGTTGTTATTGGCAAGGAATGCCAGAATGTAAGTAAAGAAAATGCTTGGGACTATATTGCAGGATTTGGCGTGGGCATTGACGCCACTTTGCGAGATTTGCAGAAATATTTCAAGGAAAAAGGACTGCCTTGGGCAATAGCAAAAGGCTTTCGCACTTCAGCACCAATTTCCAAAATAGTTCCCGTTGATCAGTTTATAAAAAATAAGAATGATTTTGAAATTGAACTTTACATTAATGGCGAATTACGTCAAGTAGGCAATACAATTGATATGATTTATTCAATCGAGGAATTAATTGAATATTTGTCCTCAATATATGATTTAGAGCCCGGCGACATAATTTTTACAGGCACACCCGAAGGAGTGGGCAAATTAAATTCAGGCGACAAATTACAAGCAAAATTAATAGATTATATAAACGTTAAAACATACATTGATTTAAATATAAATGTAGAATAGAAA